>JAIPCF010000080.1 GCA_021738385.1 Sulfuritalea sp.
GCATAAGCAGGAAGCGGGGAAATTCCCCGAATCCAGCCATGAAACAGGCCCACTATCCAATGAAAATGACATTGCCGTCACGATTTCGTCTCGATTTCAGTTTGCCGCCGTTTTTTGCGGTGGCTTATTCAGTGATTCCTTAGCATTTGTGGTCATGTACTTTGGACTCTTCATTGTTGAGAGGCCATATTCTGGATGGCGCTCGCTGTCTGCCGGAGCCCGCCCAATATTTACACAAATACGGATGGTTGATCGACGTCCGTCGAAATTGACCGGGCATTGCCGTGCCACCATCGCCGACTTTCTGCCGGACGCTCGAAACGAGACCCTTCCTCCTGTTGCTGAAAAACGGTTTAGCGGCTAAATTCGACCTCTTGCTTGGCACCGGCTTGAGAGGGAGTGGAATGCGTAGCGTCGCAAGAGCATGGATCGTGATCGCGTTGCTGATAAGTACATTGGCGGTCGCAGCAGAACCGCAACCGGTGATGAAGAAATTTCTCGCACTCGGCACGGCTTCGACCAGCGGTGTATATCATCCGGTGGGTATTGCGCTGTGCGACCTGGTCAACAAGCGGCGCCTGAAGGAGCTTATTCGTTGCCTCGCTTATTCCACCGGCGGCTCCGAATACAACATTCAGGCCGTGCTTTCGGGTGAGTTGAGTCTGGGCATCACCCGCACCGATCTCGCCTTCGACGCCTATCATGGCGTGGGCGATTTTGCCGAGCGAGGGCCGTCGAAATCGCTGCGCCAGGTATTTTCTCTTTATGACGAACCGGTCACCATGATCGTCAAGCGTAGCGCCAATATCGAAAAATTCGAGGACATTGTCGGCAAGCGGGTCAATTTGGGCAACAAGGGATCGAGCCAGCGCGGCATCGTCAAAATGATCATGGATGCCGCCAACTTGCGCAACGAGGATTTCGGCTCCTACAAGGAGTTGACCACCACCGGCATGGGCGAAGCATTTTGCAATGATGAAATCGATGTCATGTTCCAGGCCCTTGGCATGCCCGCGCCATTCTTCAAGAAAATGATAGAAGAATGCGGCGGCGCGATTTTTCAAATTCCTCCCGTGATTGTCGACCGCATTCTGCAGAAATTCCCGAGCCTCATGCGGGTGAGCATTCCGGGCGGCATCTACAAGGGACATCCAGACGCCATTCCTTCTTTCGGCATGAAAACCACGCTTATCTCCAGCGACAAGGTGGATGCGGAATCGCTACGGCGCTTCACGGCGGCGGTACTCGGCCAGTTGTCGGAACTCAAGAAGAGCCATCCAGCGCTGGAATCCCTCGATGCAGGAATGATGGCCCATGACGGCATCCTGATTCCCCTGCATGACGGCGCCGCCATCGCTCACGGTAAGGTTGCCAAAAAATGAGCAAGTCACTCCACCCGAACCGCCTGCCGGACATGAAGCGCACTACCATGGTCTTGGTCTTGGGGGCAGTGCTGGGGCTGGGCTCTGCATGCTCTGCCATCGGTACCGCCGCTACTCCGGAAACCCGGGCCAGCGAACATCAACTCCCGCTTGCTACGGACGTATCCCTGCTGGAAAGGCTACGAGCGACGGAAGGACTGTCAAACGAGCCAAAGCGATTGGCGAGGGCGGGAATAGAACATCTTCTGGGAAAACGTTTAGCCGAGGCCTCGAAAGTTTTCAACGCGGCATTGCAGTTGAACCCCAGCCACTCCTATCTTCAGTTGCTCAATGGCTTGACTTACCACCTGATGGCGTCAGCCGGCGACAGTGAAAAATTGGATCTGGCCGAACAAGGCTATTTGCTGGCCATCAAGTTTGACGGCAGCAACTGGCTCGCCCGGTATTACCTGGGCAACCTGCGGCTGGACCGTCGTCAGTATCGCGAAGCGCAGACAGCGTTTGCCGAAGCGCTCCTGTATATGGATTCGGACCGCGAAATGCTCTACCAGTTGTCTGCGGCCTCCTACTATGCGGGAGATCCGGTAACGGCAGCCGGTGCACTGGAGCGGCTGGAAGCATTGGAGCCGAATCAGCCCAAAGTCCAGCGCGCTCTGGCGGTTGTCCTGGCGGCGCTTGGCCGAGCCGACGAGGCGGACGCCTATCTGAAGCGCTATCGCGCCACACAAACCGATCCGCGGGCAGCCAACCGGCTGGCTGACAGACTGCGCGGCTGGAGACGATTTCACCAAAATGCAGGTGTTGCGGGACCCGTTCGGGTCCAGTTCAATCCAAGTCCAGGTCAGGAGCCGCCCGCGGAAGCGACGCAGGAACAATCTGCCGAGGCGGCGCAGGAACAGCCCGCGGAAGCAGCGCAGGAGCAGCCCGCAGAGGGCGGCGCAGTGCAAGAGGCACCGCAGGCGGCCACCTCGGAAGGTGAGCGCATGGTGCTGGTGGATGTCGTCATTTTGCGCACTGAGGATCTGATTACAACCAAAAAGGGCGTCAACCTGCTCTCGTCGCTCAAGATTCAGTTTGGAGGCACGAGTTCTGCCCCAGCCTTTAGTTCTGCCGTATCGCACGGCACCGACGCCACTGGGGGGTTGACTGGTACGAGTACCATCACTCACGCGATCACGATACCCTCGCTCGAGTACTCGCTCAACATCGCCAACGCGAACAGCAGTTCCAACGAAATTCTCGCCCGACCGACCATCGCAGCACTCGAGGGTGTTACATCTGAATTTTTTTCCGGCACCGGCCTCAGTGCGGCAGCAGTTGCGGGAGGGACGGCAGGGGGGTCGGCGGTTCAGATCGAAAAAGAGATCGGTGTCAAACTGGGAATTACCCCCCAGTTCCTCAGTGATGACAAGGTCAAGATGGCAATCATCGCGGAACGGACCTTCCTCAAGACGCCCAGCAGTGACAACAACTTCCAGTACAAGATCGAGACCTCAAAGACCACTGTCAATGCACAGTCCGTGCTGAAATTCGGTGAAACCCTGATCCTCAGTGGACTGTCCGAGAAGGAAACCAACCGCACCCGGGATGGTGTACCGCTGCTACAGGACGTGCCGATTCTGCAATACCTGTTTTCACAATCCACGACCAGCAATTTCCAGCGATCAGTCCTGATTCTGGTCACGCCGCGGCGTGCTGACTATGTCTACAGAGGAGACCAAAATGGCAAGGGCGCTGTGCTTGGTAGCGGCCAAAGCGGCGCACTCAGCGAACTGCGCGCCCGCTATCTGGATTGGTTCAAACCCTATCCCAATCTGGCGTCGGTATTCCATCATCTGGGCTCGTCCTCGCTCTACCGTGAATTCCGTACCGGCGACGTGACGCTGGAACGCTGGGAGCGGCAGGGGGCGGTAGAAGAGCGACTGCACCAAGTGGTCGATTTTCTTTATTACTGATCCATTCGAGATAATGAGCCACTTCATGTCAATGGCAAGCCACAAAATTACCGCCCGTGTTTGCAGCTTGGGCCTTGTCGTTCTGGGTATCTGCGGGCAGGCCCTGGCGGGCGATCCGGCGGCCGTCAAGAAGTTCCGTGAGACGCGCGATTGCCAGCAGTGCGATCTGCGCTACGAAAGTTTCACAGCGCAGGATTTCTCGGGTGCCCAATTAACGGCGGCCTATTTGTTCGGCGCAGGATTTTCCGGGTCATCCCTGCTCGGCGCGCAGTTCGAGAGCGCCATCATGATCCACGCCAATCTCAAGCTGACAGATTTAAGTCATGCCAATCTGGCAAAGGCAAATCTTGAAGAGGCGGACATGTACGGCGCCACCTTGCGCGGCGCCAACCTGACGTTCGCCAAACTGGATGGCGCCAACCTTGAGGCGGTGGAACTCACGGACGCAAACATGGTGACGGCGTCGCTCAGGCGGGCCAAACTCATTGACGCATTTGCCAGTAACGCGGAAATGCGAAACGCGGACCTCAGCCATGCAAACATGAAGCGTATCGACCTCTCCGGCGCCAATCTGGAAGGCGCCGACCTCTCTGGTGCCAATCTGACCGATGCCAAACTGCGCCATGCCAACATGTTGCGTGCGCGACTGCGCGGCGCGGATCTGTCCGGTGCCCATATTTCCTACACCGGAATGCAGGGTGCCGATTTCAGCGGGGCAAAGCTGATCAACGCTCAAATTGAAGGTGCCAATCTCAAGCAGGCCAACTTCACCGGTGCCGACCTGACAGGTGCCACCATGAGCAGCGTTTCCATGGAGGAGGCGGTTTTCTGCAACGCCATCATGCCGGACGGCAAGAAGCACGACTGTCCGGACGCGAAATAAGTCGCAGGCCGGCGCGCCAGAAGCCAATCCGGTTCCGTGGCGAAGACCTCAATCTTTCAACCCGGATCATGGTCGATCACCAGCAAGCTGGCGGCAGCATTTGTCCTTGCCGCGCTGCTGCCGATGGTGATATCCGGTTGGTACAACCTGACCGGCAGCATTGCCAGCGTTGAAAACAACGAAACAAGCAACCTCGAACAACTCGCCTCGACCACGGCCGGCCGGATCGACCAGCTGATTCGCGATACGCGCCATCTGGTGTCCTACTTTGCCTGGAGCGAAGAGGCCATTTTGGTCGCCGGAAATTCGTCAGCGCGAAATCGTGTCCGTGCACAGGACAAGATGAATCGCATACTGGCGTCCAACGAAGACATCGAGTTGATGATGGTCCTCACCGAAAAAGGTGTGGTCGCAGCCTCGACCAAACCCGAATACATCGGTCGCAAGCTGGCGTTCAGGGACTATTTCAAACAAGCGGTAGCCGGTCGGGAATACATTTCCGACATGGAGGTCGGCACTGCCTCGCGCAAGGCCGGTGTGTATTTCTCGGGCGCGGTGCGAAGCCCGATTGGCAACGTCGCCGGAGTGGTGGTCCTGAAAATGAAAGGACAGGCGATTACCGCCATTGCCACGGCACAAGGCAATGAGCGTGAGATATTTCTTGTCGACGCAAATGGCATTGTCATCCATCATCCCGATCCCCGCTTGCTCTACCGAAGCCTGACGCCGCTCTCTGCCGAACTGCAAAAGCAGTTTGCAGATGAAAGGCGCTTCGGCACAGAGCGCGTCGAATCACTGGGGCTGACCGATCTGGCCCGCGTCATGTCAGGCGCGCGCTTGCCTGGTCATGCGGAATACATTTCTCCATTGAGCAAAGCTCCCAGGGTTGTCGGGTTTGCACCGGCGGAGAATCACGACTGGATAGTCGCGGTCAGCGAAACCCGGGAGAGTTTTTCGCGGCCGTTGATCACGTTGTATGAGAAGGCGCTATACAGCGCCGGGATTGTCGGTCTGCTTGCGACCGTAACGGCAATAATTTTCGCGCGCATGCTGATTCGTCCGATTCGCGATCTGGCCCGCTCGGCCGAAGCTGCCAGACATGGTGACTATGCCCAGGCGAAAGTGGCTTTTCAATCGCGCGATGAAATTGGCAGACTGGCCGAAACCTTCAACACCATGATCGACGGGGTCGTGGCAAGAGAGCGGGAACGCGACATTTTTGGTCGAATCGTTTCGCCCGAAGTCCGGGAAAAGCTGTTGTCGGGAGAGTTGGCGCTGGGTGGCGAAAAGCGCCGTGTAACCGTATTGTTTTCGGATCTGCGCGGGTTTGCGACCATGTCCGAGAAGATGAGTCCGCGCGATGTCGTTGAAATGCTCAACGAATACCTGACAGCCATGGCGACTGCCATCAAGCCCTGGGGTGGCTACATCAACAATTTTGTCGGTGATGCGATCATCGTTGTCTTTGGCGCGCCGGTCGGTCGTGCCGAGATCGAATGGTGTGCCGTGGCCTCCGCGTTTGCGATGCGCGACAGTTTGAAAATCCTCAATCAACGCCGGACGGAGCTCGGCGAGGCCAGGCTGGAGTCGGGTATCGGCATCAGCACCGGGCCGGTGGTGGTCGGGCAGGTTGGATCGCTCGAGCGATTTCTCTACACGGTGATCGGCGACGCGGTAAATGTTGCGGCCCGTCTGGAGACACTGACCAAGGAGTTCGACGAAAATCCCATACTTTGCAACGGAGCGACCTATGAAGCCATTCATCATCGCGATGATGTCCTTGCCGAAGACCTCGGCTTTCATCAGTTGAAAGGCAGAAACGAATCCGTACAAGTGTTTTCGTTGCGACGGGGTACAGACCGTTCACAGTCCTGACTCCGGCGGTGGAATCAACTGTGTGAGATAGAATCATTCATCGCAGATCTTTCTCGGGACAACTGGACGAGAACTTTCTTACAAATTTGATCATTGGAATCAAGCTGAAGTGACAGACAACGGTCAAGTCGATTCACAGCCGAAGGCAAACGGATACGAGTCTGCGTTCGTGGAGCCGCTGCTTGGCAATTCAGTGCTTGGACAATGCTCGTATGAAAGTCTGGCGCGAATTCTCCCGCATGTTACTGAGCGCCGCATTGTGGCTGGTGAGAAGCTGTTTTCAGCGGGAGAAACCGCGGACAATTTCTTCATTGTTTGTGCGGGAACTGTCCAACTGAAGCGTTCTGACAGTATCGCCGTAACTCCGGCAAACGGACTTTGCGGTGAAGAATGCCTGATCGAATTGCCCGCATATCTCAGCGATGCAGTCGCAATTGCCGATCTCACTGTGTTGGCCATTCCTAAGCGGAGTGTGCGCGCATTGCTTGCGTCCAATCCATCACTGCGCAGCCTGTTTCTTCAAAGCTTTGCCTTGCCAGGCACAGAACTGGCAACCGCCATTTCGACCAAGCATCAAGTCGGGTCATCAAAACAGAATTGGTCAAAACCGCTTGGTTGGCTGGCAACCATACTGCTGCCCGCGCTCACGCTCTGGCTGGGTCCGGATTCCGGGCTGCAGCAAAATGCCACATTGTTTCTGGCCGTGTTTCTTGCCACGGTCAGCATGTGGGTATTCAGCCTGGTGGACGAGTTTGTTCCCGGGATATTCGCGATCTTTGCCATTCTGATATTGGGTGTCGCTCCACCATCGGCTGTTCTGGCCGGCTTTGCCTCTGACGGATTCCTGTTGGCAATGAGCATTCTGGGACTCAGCACCGTGATCGTCGCCTCCGGACTCAGTTATCGCTTTCTGCTTTGGTTGCTGCTCAAGCTTCCCAATGGGGAGCGTTGGGAAAACCTCGGCTTGTTGCTGACCGGGATTCTGTTGACACCCGTGGTGCCCTCGATCAATGGGCGGGTGGCCTTGCTCGCTCCCCTGGCCATCGACATGGTCGAGATTCTCAAGTGCAAGGGCAAGGGGCCCGCCGCAACCCGATTGGCCATCACCACGTTTACCGGCGCGAGTATGCTGTCGGCGGTTTTCCTCAGCAGCAAATCGGTCAATTTTGTTATCTACGGCTTGCTGCCGATCCAGTCCCAGGCACAATTCCAGTGGCTTTTCTGGTTGTTTGCCAGCGTCGTCGCGGGGGCTCTCATGATGACCTTCTACATTGGGTTGTTTGTCTGGATGCAAAGACACAAGGAAGTCCATGTGCTGGCCAAAAACCAGGTGGCCGCTCAATTGAAACTGCTGGGGCCGCTGCGTAATCGCGAGTGGTCCGCCGTGCTGGGCATGGCCGTGTTCATGCTAGCCGTGCTTACTGCCTCAATGCACAAAATCCAGCCTCCCTGGATTGCACTGACCATTCTCTATGCACTCCTTGTCTATGGATTTCTGGACAAGAAGGAGTTCAAGGAAAAGATTGATTGGCCCTTCCTGGTCTACCTTGCCGGGATCGTCGGATTGGTGGGCGCTTTCAATTCAGTTGGTCTCGATGTCTGGTTGTCCGATCACCTGAGCGGATTGGGAGGGTTCATGCGCACGAACCTGCCGCTCTTCATCGCCTTGCTTGCTTGCGTCATTTTCATCATCCGGCTCGCCGTACCGATCAGCACCACCATTGTCATCACTGCAGCGGTCTTTATGCCGCTGGCTACAGCCTCCGGTCTCAATGCCTGGATCATCGGATTCATCATTCTGGTTCTGGGCGAGATGTGGTTTTTTCCCTATCAGTGCTCCTATTACATTCAATTTCGGGACATTCTTTCGAAATCGAATGTTTACGATGAGTCTCAGTTTCTGCGTTTCAATGCCCTCATGAATGTTGGCAAGATTGCTGCTATTTATGTGTCTCTGCCCTACTGGGAAATGATGGGCTTGCTATGAGCGCGAAACTGGAACGGGGTCTGATAGCGATATTCATTCTGGGTTCGCTGGCGGTGTTCCTGTGGACCAACTATTCGCGGCCACGCGTATTTGTCCTGCACTCCTACGGTCCGGACTACACCTGGACGCGAGATGTCAGCATAGGTCTCAAGCGGGTCCTCGACACCAAGGCTTTTTACTCCATACGCTGGCACAACATGGATCTGAAGCGCTATCCCTGGCCGGAGTTCAAGCAAAGCGCGGGGTTGCGAGCCCGCCGCGCGATTGAGGGTTTTGACCCGGACGTCCTGATTGCGGTCGATGACGATGCTCAAAAATATGCAGCAAAATATTTCACCGACCATCCGCGCACCAAAGTCGTCTTTGCCGGTCTCAATGGCGGTATCGAGCCCTACGGTTACGACAAGGCGAGCAATGTTACTGGCGTGCTGGAGCGCAAACAGGTCATCGCGGTTCGTCAGGCGATTTTTGATTCCGGTATAAAGGGGCCGGGTGGAGCGCCCGCGCGCGTGTTGCTCATCGGCGACTCGTCGGAATCCGTAAAGAGCGACATGGAGCATCTGTCGCGCTTTGACTGGAAGCCCCTGACGCTGGTTGGCGTGAAGCTGGCAAGTACATTTGAAGACTGGCAGCGTCTGGTCCACGAAGCAAACGGAACGGCGGACATCGTCATCACCACCAACTATCGCAAGCTGACCCGTTCGAAGAACTCCAGGGAACTTGTTCCGGCCGCTGAAATTGTCAGGTGGACCGAGGCAAACTCCCATATTCCGCTGATCGGTACCAATGGTTTTTTTGTCGAGGACGGCGGCATGATGGCGATCGGCACCTCAGGGTATGAGCAGGGCGAAGTGGCAGCCAAGATGGCGGTCCAGATCATCGACGCCGGGGTATCCCCCAAATCCATTCCTATCGCGTCGACATCCCAGTTCGTGGTCTATCTGCGACCACCGTTACTGAAGCAGCACAATATCAAGCTGCCGCCGCTGTATGAGTCGTTCGCCCGCGCCACCGACAACTATCTGGAATAGTTGGCGGCGACTAGTCGATAGTCACGGCCGCTGCTCTGGCGTATCGTGCAGCGCGGCAAAGCCCGGGTTGTCCGCAAGCATCGGGAAAGATTTTCAAACCCTGCGGGGTCCCCGGCGCTGAAAAGTCGGCGATGGCGATACGGCGTTTGTTCCGTGTAAAACGAACCGCGACAAGGATCGCGGCCCGTTCCGGAATGCTTACTGCTTGATCGCTTCGACAGCGATTGTCAGGGTGACGTCATCGCTGACATAGGGTGTGTTCTTGCCCATATTGAATTCCGAACGCTTGATTTTGGCGACCGCGTTGGCGCCGATGGCATCTCTTTTCGCCATCGGATGCGGCATCGAATGGAAGGACGTCACCTTCAGCGTTACCGGCTTGGTGACGCCTTTGATGGTCAGGTTGCCATCCACCGCCACCGGAGTATCGCCGTCAAATTTGACCTGGGTGGACTTGAAGCTGATGGTCGGGAATTGAGCCGTATCGAAGTAGTCCGGCCCCTGGATGTGGCCGTTGAACAGTGCCAGACCGGTGTTGACCGATTTTGCGTCGATGGTCACGTCGACCGAGCCGGTATGGGCCGCACGATCAAGGATGATCTGGCCACTGGTCTTGTCGAAGCGGTGCATCTGATTGGAATAGCCGAAGTGGCTGTACTCGAAACGAGGCGCCGTATGATTTGGATCGATGTTGAAAGTTTCCGGCGCAGCGAAGGCAGCGATCGGGAAGGCAAGGGCGGCGAGAATGGCGAACTTTTTCATGGGATTTCTCCTGTTGGGAAGGGGGTTATTTTTTGGTGGCGCTGGCCACCAGGCGGAACTTGATCTGGACTTCATTGGCAACAACTGAAAAATCGGCCCACATGCCTTCACCGATACCGTAATCAACTCGCTTGAGCGTCAGGCTGCCATCGAATGTCGCACTGTCGCCGGACTGGCGCATCATCACCGTGGTCGTCAAGTCGCGGGTCTTGCCCTTGATGCTCATCTTGCCGGCGACTTCGAAGCGATCGCCGCCAAGGGGCTTGATGGAAGTCGAGACAAATTTCGCGATCGGGAAGGTCTTGGTATTGAACCAGTCCTTGCCCGCGACTTCGTCATTGGCGTCTTTTGAGCCTGCATCAATGCTGGCCATGTCGATTTCCAGCTCGGCCCTGGCCGCAGCAGGTTTGGCCGGATCAAAAGCAATCTTGCTGCGAAAGCTCTTGAACTGGCCCTCGACCGGCACATTCATTTGTTTGGAGACAAACATCAGGGAGCTCTTGGCGAGTTGCACCTGATTGAACTCGATGGCTTGAGCATTCGACTGCAAAGCAAGCATGGCCCCGCCAAGGACAAGGTATTTCAGGCAGTGCCTCATTTCACGTCTCCGTTGGTTTGTCGTTTCTCAAGAAAAGGAATCATGCGGGTCAGAACCTCATCCCGATCCAGAATGTGGTGCTTCAATGCCGCACCCAGATGGGCTATGACCAACGCAGCCATGCTGAAGTTCAACAGCATGTGAAGTTGCTGCAGTGTGTCTCCCAGTTCCTTGTTCTTTGAGAGCAGATCGGGAAGCGGCAAGACGCCGAACCAGACCGTTTGAAAGCCTTTCGCCGAGCTCATCAGCCAGCCGCTCAGCGGTACTGCGATCATCAAGACGTAAAGCAGCACATGCGTTGCTTCGGCAGCCACGCGCTGCCAGGCGGGCATGTCAGTTGGCAACTCGGGTGGACGATGGAGCAAGCGCCAGCCCAGACGCAGCAATACAAACACAAATATCGTGACACCGGCCCATTTGTGCCACGAGTAGAGCTTGAGCTTTTGTGGGCTCAGCGGCAGTTCATGCATGTACAGGCCCAAGGAGAAACTGCCGACAATGGCAAATGCGATCAGCCAGTGCAGGCCGATGGCCACGTGGGTGTACCCGGAGCCAGACGCTGAAGAATTATTGCGGCGGATGTTCATTGATGGCAGAAGGAGTGAATCCGGAAATTGGACGGCGTACTGTACGCGTGCCCTATTGGAACGCAAGGCGAGCAATCGAAAATGTTTGGTGCAGGAAGAGCAACAATGAGCGATTCCCCTAAATTTCCCAGGGTGAAAGGATGGGGACGCCGGCTGCGCAGCAGGGTCCCCGGCGTGCAAAGCAACGTCCTCGGCGCAAGCGCACTCGGACAAATCCCGCAAGGGGACGCCGGCTGCGAAGCAGGGTCCCCGGCGTGCAAAGCAACGTCCTCGGCGCAAGCGCACTCGGACATATAATCTTTGGATGCCACGCTTTGCCGCGAATCTGTCCTTCCTATTCACCGAGCGCCCTTTCTTTGAGCGTTTTGCTGCGGCGCGCGCGGCCGGCTTTGGCGCTGTCGAGTTTCATTTTCCGTACGAGCATGACCCGGCAGCTCTGGCCGAAGTGGTGCTGACGTCGAGCCTTGACGTTGTGCTGTTCAATCTTTCAGCAGGCGATTGGGCGGCGGGTGATCGTGGCATTGCCTGCCATCCTCGGCGCATTGCCGAATTTCAGGATGGGGTCGGCCAGGCCATCGACTATGCGCGGCAGTTGGGTTGTACTCGACTCAATTGCCTGGCTGGCATCCCACCCGCCGGCATCGATCCGGAAAAGGCGCAGCAGACCCTGATCGAGAATCTTCGCTTTGCCGCTGCCGTTACGCAGCGCGCCGGTATCGAACTGGTGATCGAACCGTTAAATACCCGCGATACGCCGGGGTTTTTTGTTGCCACCACGCGCGCCGCTCTGGCGTTGATCGACACGGTCGGCAGCGACAATCTGCGCCTGCAATATGACATTTATCATGCCCAGGTGATGGAAGGCGATCTGGCCCGAACCCTGCAAGAACAGTTGCCGCGCATCGGTCACATCCAGCTGGCGGACAACCCCGGGCGGCACGAACCGGGCAGCGGCGAGATCAATTTTCCGTTTCTGTTTCAACACCTGGACCGCATTGGCTACACCGGCTGGGTGGGCTGCGAATACAAGCCAAGCGGGCGCAGCGAAGACAGTTTTGCCTGGCTGGAGCCGTGGCGATGACGTATCCAAGGCAGCGAGCCGTTTTGCGTGGCTTGTTCGACGCCGCAGTTGCCGCAGTCGATCCGGCGCGCTGCCTGCCACCGTTTCTACCGTCACCTGAATCTTCTCGTGGTCGTATCGTGGTGATCGGCGCCGGTAAGGCCGCCGCTGCCATGGCGCGTGCGGTTGAAAAAAACTGGCAGAGCGATCCTTCACAACTTAGCGGTCTTGTCGTTACGCGTTATGGACATGGCGCTCCGACCAAGCGAATAGAGGTTGTCGAAGCCTCGCATCCCGCACCCGACTCGGCGGGACAGATTGCGGCGGCACGCATTCTGGAAGCCGTCAAAGGGCTGACCGCGGATGATCTGGTGCTGGTGCTGCTTTCAGGAGGCGGTTCAGCGTTGCTTGCGGCGCCCATGGCGGGCATCACGCTTGACGAGAAGCGTGCCGTGACCAAAGCCTTGCTGAGCTGCGGCGCCAGCATTGACGAAATCAACTGTGTCCGCAAGCACCTCTCGGCGATCAAGGGCGGGCGCCTGGCACTGGCGGCTGCTCCGGCGCGGGTAGTGACGCTGGCGATTTCCGACGTGCCCGGCGACGACTTGTCCACCATTGCTTCCGGCCCCACGGTGCCCGATCCGACTACCTGCGCCGACGCGCTGGAGATCGTCGACCGCTATGCCATCGAGCTGCCGGCGGCGGCCCGGCAGGCACTGCTCTCGGGCGCGGCCGAAACACCGAAGGCGGCGGATGAACGTTTCTTGCGTTGCGAGTCGCACATCGTTGCCACGGCGCAATCGGCGCTCGCTGCGGCGGCGGAGGCCGCGCGCGCCCAAGGCATCACGCCGCTGGTGCTGGGCGACGCGATAGAAGGCGAGGCACGTGAAGCGGCGCGTGTGCTGGGTGGCATCGCAATTTCTGCGGCGGCGCATGGCGTGCCACTGGGCGCACCCTGTGTGCTGATCTCGGGCGGCGAGACCACAGTCACCGTGCGCGGCCAGGGGCGCGGCGGACGCAATGCGGAATTTCTGCTGGGCCTTGCCATTGCCTTGCGTGGACACCGGCGAATCCATGCCATCGCCTGCGATACAGACGGCATCGACGGTTCGGAAGACAATGCCGGCGCGCTGCTGACACCGGACACGCCGGCACGTGCCAGCGCCGCCGGAATTGATTTGCGCGCGTGCCTGACAGAGAATGACGCCTACCGCGTGTTTGATGTCTTGGGCGACCTGGTCGTAACGGGTCCGACACGCACCAATGTCAACGACTTCAGGGCGATCCTGATCGAGCCCGTGGATGGCACGGCGAAGGAGACACAATGAACCAGGCTGCATCCGTGATCGACCGGGCACAGGATCTTGCCAATCCCGCGCGTACTGCGCTGTTGGCTGATCTGGCTGCCATCTTGCCACCCGGAGCCTTGCTCTCCGCCGACGAAGATCTCAAACCCTACGAGTGCGACGGCCTCACCGCCTATCGTTGTCTGCCCTGGGCTGTGGCCTTGCCGCAGAACGAAGCGCAGGTGCTGGCGGTGTTGAAGGTTTGTCATGCGCGCAAGGTGCCGCTGGTGGTGCGCGGCGCCGGGACCGGGCTGTCGGGCGGAGCCACGCCGGTGGTGCAGGGCGTGGTGCTGTCGCTGGCCAGATTCATGCGCATACTTGAAATCGATCCGGTGGCGCGGCTGGCGCGGGTGCAACCCGGCGTACGCAACATTTCCATATCGGAAGCCGTCGCGCCCTACGGCCTGTATTACGCGCCCGACCCGAGTTCACAAATCGCCTGCACCATCGGCGGCAATGTCGCCGAAAACTCCGGCGGCGTGCACTGCCTCAAGTACGGGCTGACGGTGCACAACGTGGTCAGGCTGCGCGTCGCCCTGATGAATGGCGACGTCATCGACATCGGTTCGCACGCGCTCGACGAGCCCGGCTACGATTTGCTGGCGCTGATGATCGGCTCCGAGGGCATGCTCGGCGTGGTGCTCGAAGCCAGCGTCAAGCTGACGCCGAAGCCGCCCACCGCGCAAGTGGTGATGGCCAGTTTCGACAGCGTGGTCGAGGCCGGCAACGCAGTCGCCGCCATCATCGCCGCCGGCATCATTCCGGCGGGTCTGGAAATGATGGACAAACTCGCCACTGCGGCAGTCGAGGATTTTGTGCACGCCGGCTACGATCTCAGCGCCGCGGCGATACTGCTGGCCGAGTCCGACGGTACCGCCGAAGAAGTCGCCGAAGAAGTCGCCACCATGTCGGCGGTACTGGAAAAAAGCGGCGCACGCCAGTTGAAGATTTCTCAGAGCGAAGTCGAGCGCCTCAAATACTGGGCCGGGCGCAAGGCGGCCTTTCCGGCGGTGGGGCGCATCACGCCCGACTACATGTGCATGGACGGCACCATTCCGCGCAAGCATTTGTCGCACGTGCTGACCCGCATCGCCGAGTTGTCACAGGAGTTTCATCTGCGCTGCGCCAACGTGTTTCATGCCGGCGACGGCAACCTGCACCCGCTGATCATGTTCGATGCCAGCGTTCCCGGCGAGACCGAGCGCGCCATCGGTTTCGGCGCCAAGATTCTTGAGCTCTCGGTCGATGTCGGCGGCACCATCACCGGCGAGCACGGCGTCGGCATCGAGAAAGTGCAGCAGATGTGCGTGCAGTTCTCCAATGAGGAATTGGAGGCATTTCATGCCGTCAAGGCTGCCTTCGATCCGCTGGCCCTGCTCAACCCCGGCAAAGCCGTGCCCATGCCACGCCATTGCTCCGAGTACCGCCTGATCGGGAGTGCCCGATGAACGATCAGATGGACGATTTCCGCGCCCGCATTCTGGAACGCAAACCGCTGCGCCTTCGCGG
>JAIPCF010000081.1 GCA_021738385.1 Sulfuritalea sp.
GGATCTGGCTGATCGCCGCTTCGAGGCGCGGGTTGAGTTCGACGAACTTGCCCAGTTCGCGCTGCAACAGGCCGGCCACGCCCTGCAGGTTGTTCTTGATCCGGTGATGGACTTCGCGCACCAGCGTTTCGCGTTGCTGGCGTGCCTCGGCGAGGCGCTTGAGTTCGGCCTCTCTGCGCTCTGTGATGTCCTCAGCCATGACTATCGAATAGAGGGGTTCTCCGTTGCTTTCCCTGGTCACTGAAGCGACATTCAAAGACACCCACACGGTTTCACCGGTCTTTCTGAGGTAGCGCTTTTCAACGGAGAAATGATAGACGTCGCCCGCAATCGTTGGCTCGAATTTGCCGAGCTTCAGTTCCTTGTCATCCGGGTGGGTGATGTCGAGGTAGCTCATGCCAAGCAGTTCCGCTTCGCTGTAGCCGAGCATGCGGCACATGGCCGGATTGACCTGGCGGTAGCGCCGGTCACTTCCCGTAACGGCGATACCGATCGATGAGCGCTCGAAGATGACGTTGAAGCTGCGCTCTCTTTGTTTCATTGACCGCCGCTCATTGTTGCCGGTCAGCGTGAGCAGCACTGAATTGGCGGTACCATCGATGCTCGTTGATTGGCAGTCGATCAGCACCCGGAACTCGCTGCCGTCCTCGCGCCGCAGTCGCAGTTCGTCGGTGTAGCCCCTCTGCGAGCGAAGCATCGCGTTAAAGCGCCGACTCCAGCGCGCTCGGTCTTCCGCTGCGACAAAGCCGGCAAATCGGCGCGAGAGCAGCCTTGAGCGATCCATGCCGAGAAATCTTGCGCCGGTGAGGTTGATTTGCTCTATCAAACCCTTGTCGGTGAGCGTGAGATAGCCGACGGGGGCGAACTCGAACAGCTTGATGTAGCGGTCGCGCGAATCTTCTAGCGCGATTCGTGACTGACGCAAGGCCTCGTTCTGCGTCTCCAGTTCGACTTGGCTTGTCCGGAGATCTTTCAGCAGTTCGTTTTCAGACCGGGCTGGGGATTCGGCCTGCCCGGTCTTGGCGGGGCGCGACCGGGTCTTCTCGAGCAGTCGCGCAGTACGGGATTTCGACTTTCTGGGCGAATCCATCTTCCTCTTTCAGGATCGGCGCGTCGTCCAACTCGCGGATCGATCATCACCATCGGTGTCAGCATAAACGAAATTGCGCCGTCCCAATACCCCTGCGAGTACCAGGTGCAATCAGGGTTTGCGCGCTATCAGGCCGATCAGTGCCGAGCGACCCTTGTGGCCGGCGCCTTCATCGACTTCTTCCTCGTACTCGATCAGTTCTTCGATGTTCCAGCCGGCGAAGGCCTGAAGCAACATTGTTTCGGTATAGAGATTTTCAAGAGCAGACGGACCACCGGTGCGATAGTCGAGTTGTTTGGGCGTGTAGCCGTGCAGCAGGATGCGTCCGCCACTTCGGGTGAGTTGTTTCATGTCGGCGAACTGCTTTTCTCGATCGGCGGGTCCAACAAACTGAATGAAGATGCCGATCACCCAGTCAAATGTATTCTGAATTTCTGGCGGCGGCCAGTCTGTGGCCATCATGTCGGCGATCACGACCTTCACCATTGCCTTGCGTTGGTTCGCCAGTTGCCGCGCTTTCTCTACAGCGACTGTGGAAATCTCAACTGCCGTGACATTCAGTCCTTGCTCAGCGAGCCAGACTGAGTTTCTGCCTTCGCCATCGGCCACTGCCAATACGCTCTGCCCTTGTTGCAGCAACGCAGCATGGCGAACCAGGTAGCGGTTGGGCTGGGTGCCGAACAGATACTGCTCGCCGGCGTCGCGGTAGCGCGTGTCCCAATGGTTTTCCTGACTCATGGATGTGTTGTCCGGCTTCATCGAAGATTTACGTCCGGCAGCGTGCGCAAATCCGTCACCGCTGTTTGCCCGAACTTTTGACTCAGGAGATAGGCGACCAGGCGCGCGGCGGCATCCGCTGGCAGCGCCAGTTGACGTTCATTTTTCAAGGCAACAAATTTTTCTCTTGGTGGAAATTGCTTTTCCGTACAGGCCCGGATCTCGGTTTGCATGTCGGTGTCGATGACGCCGGGCGCCAGGCTGCAAACGCGCAAGGAATCGGTTTCTTCAAGCGCGAGGCAGCGCGCGTGATGATCGAGTGCTGCCTTGCTGGCGCAATAGATACTCCATCCGGGGTAGGCATTCTGCGCGGCACCGCTGGAAACATGCAGGATGCGGCGGTCGGACAGTTTGTTGGTGGCGGCGATCATTGCGCTGGCCAGTATCAACGGTGTGGCGACGTTGAGCGCGACAGCCCGTCCTACGGCGGTGATATCCAGCGTTCCAGCCGGTCCGATGGGTTGTAGCACGCCGGCGTTGTTGATCAGCAACGCCGTCGTACTGTCTGAAAAGAACCGATGCTGCGCGCCGGATTCGAGCCAGTCTTGCAGCGCAGCCGGGTCGGCAAGGTCGAGTTCGACCTGCTGCAAAAGTTCAGGATGGCGGGCGCCGAGCTCGGCGTTGCGGTGGCGGGCGATGGCGAGCACGCTTACATTGCGCGCCAGAAGATTCCGGGCGATCGCCGCACCCAGCCCTCGTGTGTGTCCTGTCAAAACCGCTTTGATCATCGCGGTGTCTCCTTGATCAGAGTCGTGGTGTGTATTTCGTCACATTCAGGCTATGCCGCTTGGGTCCGCATGAGCATGCACAGGCGAAGTGAATTGCAGACGCGCCAGATGCGCATACAGCCCATCCTGGCGTACCAGCTCGGTGTGTGTGCCAGTTTCGACAATGCGGCCCTGGTCCATCACCACGATGCGGTCGGCTTTTTGTACCGTGGCAAGGCGATGGGCGATGACCAGGGTGCTGCGATTCTTCATCAGTTTTTCCAGCGCGGCCTGCACCAGGCGCTCGCTCTCGGCATCGAGCGCCGAGGTGGCCTCATCGAGCAGCAATATCGGGCGATCGGCCAGCAGGGCGCGGGCGATGGCGATGCGCTGCCGCTGTCCGCCGGAAAGCCGCACGCCGCGCTCGCCCAAGTCGGTGTCATAGCCCTTGGGCAACTGGCTGATGAATTCGTCAGCGTAGGCCGCAGTACACGCGGCACGAACCTCGTCAGGGCTGGCGTCGGGGCGGGCATAGCGCACGTTTTCCAATGCGCTGGTGGCGAATATCACAGCCTCCTGCGGCACCAGCGCGATGCAACTTCGCACCGCAAGCGGGCTGGCGGCCGATAGCGCAATATTGTCGAGATTGATATGTCCTGACTGCGGATCGTAGAAACGCAGCAGCAGCTGGAACACCGTGGTTTTGCCCGCTCCCGAGGGACCGACAAGGGCGACGGTTTCGCCGGGCGACACGTCGAGACTGAAGTTGCTGAGTGCCGGCGTGTCGGGTCGCGAGGGATAGTGAAAACTCACGTCATCGAAATGGATGTTGCCCAGCGGACGCTGGGGCAGAGGGATTGGGTTCGCCGGCATGGTGACATCGGGCTGGGCGGCCAGCAGTTCGAGCAGGCGCTCGGTGGCGCCGGCTGTGCGTTGCAAATCGCCCCAGGTTTCAGACAGCGCACCCACCGAGCCGGCGACAAGAGCGGCGTAGAAAACGAAGGCGGAGAGCTGCCCCGGACTGATATCGCCGGCCAGCACATCGTGACCGCCGACCCAGAGGATCAGCGAGATCGCGCCGAAAACCAGAATCAGAACCGCGACCACCAGTGTGGCGCGATTGCGGATGCGCTCCAATGATGTGTTGAAGCCGCGTTCGACCAGCGCAGCGAAATCGTGGCGGTCGGCCTCTTCGTGACCATAGGCCTGGACGATGCGAATTTCGTGGATGGTTTCGTCGATGCGGTTGCCCAGATCGGCGACGCGGTCCTGGCTGATGCGCGCCAGTCGCCGCACGCGACGGCCGAACAGCACGATGGGCGCTACTACCAGCGGCACGCCGCCCAACACCAGCAGGGTCAGTTTGAGATTGGTGGTGAACAACATGACGAGACCGCCAATGAGGATCAGCAGGTTGCGCAGGGCGATGGACAGGCTGGAGCCGATCGCCTGCTCGATCAATGTGGTATCCGAGGTCAGTCGTGAGATCACCGCGCCGGTACGACCCTGCTCGAAATACGAGGGTGGCAGCGTCAGCAGGTGATCAAAGACGCGTCGCCGCAGATCGGCGGTGACACGCTCGCCGAGCCAGGACACGTTGTAAAAGCGAACATAGGTTGCCGCCGCGAGCAAGGCGATGACGCCGAACATCATCATCAAGGCGCGGTCGAGCCAGGCGGGATCGCCGGCGGCAAAGCCGCGATCGATGACGGCCCGCAAGCCCTGGCCGACGCCGAGCATGGCCACGGCAGCAACGATCAGCGCGATGGCGGCAAGCAGGACGCGGCGACGGTAGGGCGCAAGCAGGGAAACAAAAACGCGGGCGGGGGTTCTGAGGTCGGCCATGGTCTGCAATACGGTAAGCGAGGTGCATTGTATGCCGGTAAGCACGCGGGTTATAGTGCCGGGTCCATCCAATACTCCGACGCGCCATGACATCTCTTCCTTTGACCTCGCTCGTGACTTTGTTAGTGGTGTTGCTGATGTTTGTAAATGGTCTCAATGTAGCCAGAGCCCGGGGGCTATACGGTATCCGGGCGCCGGCCGTGACCGGGCACGACATGTTCGAGCGTGCCTATCGTGTACAGATGAACACCCTGGAGAACGCGGCCATGATGCTGCCGGCCTTGTGGCTGTACGCAGGACTCATCGATGATCGCGGGGCGGGTGCAATGGGGGTCATCTGGCTTGTCGCCCGGGTCTGGTATGGCGTTGCGTATCAAAAAAATCCGTCCAGTCGCGGTGGTGGTTTCACTGTTGCGTTGCTGGCCAACCTGGGGCTCTGGCTGGGGGCTGCGTGGGGCTTGCTGCGACTGGCGCTGAACTGAGTCGCTGCCGGATTCCCGAATCGGCATGAACGAGAAAACGATGATGTGGGTTCGCGTGATTACCGTGCTGAGTTTGCTGCTGCGGTCCGGCTGGATACTCGCAGGTGGTATTGAAGGAACTGTGATCGAGGTTAGCGATGGCGATACGTTGACGCTAGTCGATAGCGAGAAGCGTCGGCACAAGATCCGATTGGTCGGCATTGATGCACCGGAAATCAAGCAGGAATTTGGTCCGGAATCGAAACAGCATTTGTCCGAGCTAGTACTGAATCGTGCTGTTGTGATGGTGGACAAAAAACTGGACAGAAACGGCCGCGACATCGCCAAGCTGATGGTGTCCGACCCGAACTGCAATCATCCCGCATGCACAAAAAATCATGATGTCGGGCGAATGCAGCTTATGGCCGGAATGGCCTGGTGGGTTCGGGCGCGCCCGCACGAGCAGTCGGACAGCGAGCGGGGCTACTATGAATTTGATGAGTTTGAGGCCAGGGCCAAACTAAAGGGTTTGTGGCAGGACAATCACGCAGTGCCACCCTGGGAATGGCGCAAACGTAAAGTCAAGTCCTGGAACAGCTGAGCACGTCACACCCTGGCCTTGCCGCCATTCGCTGCAGTCTGCCTCTATCGGGACCGGAAGCCTATCGGGAACGGGGCAGGCCGGGACTGACCAGGGCTTTCCAGAATGTCTGGAAATAGATCGCGAAACAGCTTGCCCAAAGAATTGCCGCAAGACCGATTACACTATTGCCCGGACTATTGATGCCAGGCGCCAGGCGCAGCAAAGTGGCAAGAAACATCAGCGCAAAGGTGATCCGCATTGCCAGCGGCACGATGAGAGGGCGACCGGTATGGCGCAGACTGACGCGGGTCATCAAGCCGAGCATCATCATGCCCAGACTGCCGACCGTGAAGGCGTGTATCCAGGCTCCTTCGGCAACACTGCCGGTAAGCTCGGCGACGGCCTTTAGTACGAAGGCCACGATCAGCCAGGCAAAACCCAGATGCATCACCAGCACCAAGGGCACATCGGCGACACGCCAACCTTGCCAGCGTGCGCAACGCCAGGCATGCAGCAAGGCACAGATCAGCGCGCTGCTACCGATCCATGCCGCCGGTGCGGCTGCAAGGTCGAGGGCGGCCAATGCAAGCACCGCGCCGACGCTAACCACATCCAGCCACCTCTTGAACGGAACCTGATCGCCGCGACCTTTTTCGCGCAGTGCGTTACCAGTGAAAATCGGCGCGAGCACGCCTCCCTTTAGGACATACAACACGATGATTGCATACAGCGCCAGACGCAAGGCTTGCCAGGTTTGCAGCGGATTTTGATTGAATACGCCGTGGTAGTAAGCAACGTTGGCCACAAACAACGCGAGCAGGATGGGTAGCAACAGCAGATACAAACGATTGCTCGCGCGCAACAACTGAGGGGCAAGCATGATGAACACCACTGGAAAAAGCAGGCAATCGAGTGCTGCCGGCACCAGGGGCGGCATCAGCAGCGACAGCCAGGGCGTGGCCCAGAACGCGATGCGCCCGGCCAACCACAGTGCGACCAGCAGCGCCAGTCGCGGTCCGTGGATTTCTTCGGTTCCCGCCCAGCTTGGCAGCGCGGTCAACACAATCCCAATGATGATTGCCGCTGAAAAGCCAAAAATGAACTCATGCCCGTGTTGAAGCCGCGGCAGGACGTGATCGAGAGGCAGGGTCCATACCTCCAGAAACGCGCCGAGCCAGGCCGCGATGAGCAGCGGCGCGTAAAGCGAACCCAGAAGGTAGAAGGGCCGAAAGGCGCTGGACCAGAGTGGAGACGAGAGCAAGGCTTGGCTGGTATCGAATGACGGGAGTCTGGATTATGCGGTAAGCAGCTCCCGCTTCGGCCTATCTGTCGGCTGATTGAACTCCGCCATGACTTCTTTCTGCTTCGCCAGCGCTTCTGCAATGGCACGTTCTTTCACCGGGCCGTAGCCGCGAATAATTTCCGGAATGCTGGCGAGCGCCACGGCATGTTTGATGTTGCCAGGTTCAAGCCGGTTCAGCATGTCGGCGATGGTGCGTTCGTAATCGGCGATCAGTTGGCGTTCCTGGCGGCGTTCTTGGATGTGACCGAAAGGATTGAACGCCGTGCCACGCAGGAATTTGAAACGGGCCAGCAGCTTCATCGCCGGCATCAACCAGGGACCAAAGCGGATTTTTTTCGGCTCGTCTCCAGGTTTGGCGCGGGGTTTGGTCAATGCGCTCCAGGGCAGGGTGACGTGGAAGTTGAGCCGGTAGTCGCCCTCAAAGTTTGCTTCTAGCGAACGCTGGAACTCTGCATCGACGAACAGCCGCGCGACTTCGAATTCGTCCTTGTAGGCGAGCAGTTTGAAATAATTGCGCGCCACAGCTGCGGTGAGTGCCGTATCACCAGAGCCGAGTTTTTTCTCCTGGTTCCGAGTCCGTTCAACAAGGGCGAGGTACCTGGCGCCATAGGCGGCGTCCTGATAGTCGGCCAGGAAGGCCCGGCGGCGTTCGATGATCTCATCAAGGGTCTCTGACAGCTTGTGCATGGAGGGCCGCGATTCGCCGGCGATAACCAGTGCCTCGACACCCTCTGGATCGATGGCCATGCGGCGGCCCCAGTTGAAGGCGCGGCGATTGCTTTCGACCCCGGTTTCATTCAGCTCGATGGCTCGCATCAGCGCCGCCAGCGAAAGAGGGATCAGGCCGCGTTGATAGGCAATGCCCAGCAAGAAGATGTTGGTGGCGATGGAATGTCCCATCAGTCGTGTTGCGAGCCGAGCGGCGTCTATGAAGTTTGCCGCGTCTGCACCGACAGAATCGATTACCGATTGCTCCATGGCCCCGGCCGGAAAGCCCCGATCCGGATTGCGCAGGAATTCTCCGGTAATGGTTCTTGCGGTGTTGATGATGGCTTGGGTGACGCCGGGCGCGGTTTTCGAGAGGGCGTCATCGCTGATCGAAACGACGATATCGCAACCGAGCAGCAGATTGGCTTCACCGGTGGCAATTCGCGTTGAATGCAACTGGCTTTGGTGTTCAGCAATCCGCACGTGCGACATGACGGCCCCGCCTTTTTGTGCCAGCCCGGTCATGTCTAGCACGGTGACACCCTTGCCTTCGAGATGCGCCGCCATTCCCATCAGTGCGCCGATGGTCACCACGCCCGTACCGCCAACGCCGGCAATGAGGATGCCGTAGGGCTCGCCGAGTTTGGCCTGCGGGGGCTCCGGAAGCTCGGCAAACTTTTCATTGGCGGAGTCCAGGGCGCGGCCACGACGGACTTCGCCGCCGTGCACAGTGACGATGCTTGGGCAGAAGCCGCTGACACAGGAGTAATCCTTGTTGCAGGAGTGCTGATCGATGGCGCGCTTGCGGCCGAATTCTGTTTCGACAGGCACCACGGCCAGACAGTTGGACTTGACACTGCAGTCGCCGCAGCCTTCGCAGACCATTTCGTTGATGAACACGCGTACGGCAGGATCGGGGAAGGTGCCGCGCTTGCGGCGGCGGCGTTTCTCCGCGGCGCAGGTCTGGTCGTATATCAAGATGGTGACGCCGGGAGTCTCGCGTAGTTCAATTTGCGTTGCCTCGAGTTCGTCGCGATGGCGTATCTGGATTCCCGGGGCGAAATCCTCAACGTTTGCGTATTTTTCCGGTTCGTCGGACATCACGATAATGCGTTCGACATCCTCGGCGGCGAGTTGACGGGTGAGCTGTGGCACTGTCAGCGTGCCATCCAGTGACTGGCCGCCGGTCATGGCCACGGCGTCGTTGTAGAGCAGCTTGTAAGTGATGTTTATTTTCCCGGCCACCGCTGCTCGAATGGCCAGCAGTCCTGAATGAAAGTAGGTGCCGTCACCCATGTTGGCAAACACATGCTGGGTACCGCTGTGCCCGGATACGCCAAGCCAGGCCGCACCTTCGCCACCCATATGGGAAATCGTGACGGTGTTGCGTCCCATCATCACTGCCATCAGATGGCAACCGACGCCGCCAAGTGCGCAACTGCCTTCAGGAACTTTTGTGGATTGATTGTGCGGGCAGCCGGGACAGAAGTAGGGTGTGCGCATCATTGTCACTTTTGGCCTGGACAAGGGCACCGCCTTTCTATCCAGAAAGTTGATGTAGTCGGTAATGCGCTGGGCCTGATGAAAGCGGCCAAGACGCGCGGCTATGGCGCGCGCGACGATAGCGGGGGTCAGTTCCGCAGTCGGTGGCAGTAGCCAGCGATTGACCGGAACCGGCCATTCACCGGATTCGTCAAATTTGCCGATGACACGCGGTCGTACATCTTCGCGCCAGTTGTAGAGCATTTCCTTCAGTTGATACTCGATGATCTGGCGCTTTTCCTCGACCACCAGAATTTCCTCGAGGCCTTCGGCGAAATGGCGCACCGAGTCGGCTTCCAGCGGCCACGGCATGCCTACCTTGAACAGACGCAAGCCGATTTTCGCGGCGTAGGCTTCATCAATGCCGAGGTCGTCGAGCGCCTGCCGCACGTCGAGATAGGCTTTGCCGCAGGCGATGATGCCAAGTCGGGGGCGTGGGCTGTCGAAGATGATCCGGTTCAGCTTGTTTACGCGGGCGTAGGCGATTGCCGCGTAAACCTTGAATTCCTGTAAACGATGTTCCTGAGCCAGTTGCGGATCGGGCCAGCGGATATGTACTCCGTCCGGTGGCAAATGAAAATCCTCTGGAATGACAATTTGCAGCCGTTCGGGATCAATATTTACCGTGGCAGAACTCTCGGCAGTATCGGATGTGACTTTCATCGCTACCCAGCAACCGGAATAGCGCGACATGGCCCAGCCGTGCAAACCGAAATCGAGATACTCCTGCAGATCGGCGGGCGCCAGCACCGGAATGCCGCAGGCCGAAAACATGTGCTCGCTTTGGTGCGCGACGGCCGAGGAACGCGCCGATGGGTCGTCGCCGGCGATCAGCAGCACGCCGCCATGTTTCGAAGTGCCGGCATGGTTGGCGTGCTTGAAGACATCACCACAGCGGTCGACGCCCGGCCCCTTGCCGTACCACATCGAGAAAATGCCATCGAATTTCGGCTGTGGAAAAAAGTGGAGTTGTTGTGTGCCCCAGATCGCGGTAGCGGCAATATCTTCATTGACGCCGGGCTGGAACTTGATATCTCCTGCCTTGAGAAATGGTGCGGCAGCGTCCAGTGCCGTATCCAGACCGCCAAGCGGCGAACCGCGGTAACCCGAGATGTAGCCGGCGGTGTGCAGACCGGCGGTGCGATCCATGGCATGTTGCAACAATGGTAGCCGGGCCAGTGCCTGCATACCGGTGAGAAAGACACGGCCATGTTCGAGCCGGTATTTGTCTTCGAGTGACACATTTGCTAGTTTCATATCCACCCTCTGTGCTGGTTTGCGTGCCTTGGCACGCCATCCTTCACATGGACAATCCGTGCTGGATTGCCGCGCTTATCTTCGTGGGCGGTGGCTAGCAGGTCGGGAGCTGTGGGTGGTGGTGCACCACCAGGTTCTATGAACGGTCGAGATTTTATGCGAGAGGGTTGTCGTAACGGAGCTGCATTGCCCAACGGACGCCAGGAACCCGGTGCAACACAACCTGGGCGGCGCAATGAAGGCAATGGAGTTCATGATTCCGGTTTTCTTTCCTGGGCCATGAGTCTCGAATGCTTATCTCACGAACTGCGTGAGATAAAGCGTAATGGCCGGGAAAAGAACCAGGATAGACAGGCGCACGACATCGGCAGCGACAAAGGGCATTACTCCGCGGAATATCGTGCCAGTCGGAATATCGGGCAAAACGCTGCGCAGTACAAATACATTGAGTCCCACCGGCGGTGTTATCAGGCTGATCTCGGTAACAACCACGACAACAATACCGAACCAGATCAGGTCAAATCCAAGGTGTTGCACCATGGGGTAGAAAACCGGAACGGTAAGCAGGATCATTGACATGCTTTCCAGTACGCAACCAAGCAGCACATAAATGACGCAGATCGCTGCAATAACCAGCATGGGGTTGTCTTTGAACTGATCGGCAAATTCGATAAGTTCTGTCGGCATGGTGGTCATGTTGATGAAATTGGCGAAGATGAGCGCGCCGATCAATACGGTAAAAATCATGCCGGTGGTGGCGGCGCTCTCGACCAGTACCTGGCGGAAAAATGGCCAGGACCATCCCTTGCGTGCAACCGCGAACAAAAAACCGCCAAAGGCCCCGATACCCGCCGCTTCTGTGGAAGTGAATACACCGCCGTAAATGCCGCCGAGTACCAGAACAAACAAAGCCAGTACGCCCCAGACATTCCTCAGTGCGATCAGGCGCTCCGGCCATGACATCAGGTCGCCAGGGGGGCCTGATTTTGGGTTGAGTCTGACGGTGAATTGAATGGCAGCCAGATAGCAGAAAACTGCAATTATTCCGGGCAGAATGCCTGCCATGAATAGCTTGCCGATATTCTGCTGGGTGAGGATGCCATAGATGACCAGAATCACCGAAGGTGGAATCAGGATGCCGAGTGTTCCGCCGGCGGCTACCGAGCCTGACGCCAGCGCGTCAGAATAGCCGAAGCGTCGCATTGGCGGAATTGCCACTTTGGCCATGGTCGCGGCTGTCGCGATACTCGATCCGCAGATGGCCGAAAAGCCGGCACAGGCGACAATGGTCGCCATGGCGAGCCCGCCTTTGCGATGGCCTAGAAAAGCGTAGGAGGCGGTATAGAGCTCTTCCGACAGTCCAGCGCGGGTGACAAGGTTGCCCATGAGAATGAACAGCGGAACAATGGATAGCGCATAGGAGAGACCGGTCTCGTAGGTCACTGCTCCGATCATGGAAAATGCCGCATGGGTATTTACCATATAGGAGAAGCCGACGAATCCGGTAAGACCCATTGCGTAGGCAATTGGCAGGCGTACAAGCGCGAGCGCCAGCATTGCGGCAAAGGCGATTAGAGCTTCAGTCATGGTTTAACCAGTTTTATCTTTTTTTGCGGCAAAAATATCCTGCCACATGAGTAGTGCTATAAGCACTGCTGTCAGAAAGGTCATGATGCTCATGTAATAAACCAGAGGATAGACCGCGATTTCCAGGGTTGCCGTGGTTTCACCGGAACTTCCCATTTCAACGGCTTTGAGCCATACCCGCCAGCCGATCACTCCGACACAGGCAATCGAAAGCAGATCAAGTACCAGCAGCTGTATGACCCGGAAACCCTTGGGCACCAGATGCGCCAGCAAATCGACTGTTACGTGTTCGCGACGCAAGGTGACCAGGGGCAGGCTGACAAAAATGAGTGCGCCCATCGCCAGCTCGGTAATCTCGAATGCACCGGGAACCGGCTTGTTGAGAAAGTAGCGGCCTATCACGTCCGCACAGGTCAACAGCATGATGGCCACGAGAATCAGGGCGGCAATCAGACCGAACAGCCCATCGGCTCGCTGGACAAATCCAGCGAATCGAGGGCTGCCCGAATAGAGCAGGGGGGATGACACGATTTACTTGCCTGCTGCTACTTTCGCGATTTCCGCGCGGAACTCTTTCATCAGCGCCGCGCCGTCCACGCCCTTGCCTTTGATGTCGTTGTACCAACTGAGTTCAATCGGATCTGACTTGGCTTTCATTGCAGCTACCATCCCCGGGTTTGTCACTTTCATATCGATGCTGGCCGCTTTCATGGCTACTTTACCTGCCTCATCCGCTTTATCCCAAGCCTTGCCTGCTAGGCGGGCGAAGTACTCGCCTGACACCTTTTCGATAGCAGCCTGGTCTTCTTTTGGCAGGGCATCGAACTTGGCCTGATTCATCATCATGACGAAGCTGGTGTTATACAGGCCACCGGGCACAAAACTGGCATGGCGGATCACCCCGGTCAGCTTGAAACCCTGAATGGACTCAGCCGGAAAGAAGATGCCGTCAGCAACGCCGCTGTTGAGTATCTCGAAAGATTGTGGAGCCGGCTTGAGAAGAGGGCTGACGCCGATGGCTTTGGCGACATCATTCACCACACCGCCGCCCACACGAATTTTCAAGCCAGCCAGATCTGCCAGCGAGTTCATTGGAGTTTTGGTGGTGTACATGTGGCCTGGGCCGTGGGAAAAAACCGAAATGACCTTGACACCTTTGTGCTCGTCGAGCTTGGCCAGATGCTTTACGTACATGCGCTGGTAAGCGACCGAGATCGACTCGGCGGAATCGCCAAGGAAACCAAATTCCGTCATTTTTGTCAGGACGAAGCGGCCGGGCGTATAGCCGTGCACAGTGAATGAGGCATCGACAATACCGTCCTTGACGGCGTCGAAGGTTCCTGGTGGAGCGACTGGCGCCTTGGGCAGGACGTTGAATTTAACGCGGCCATTGGTGGCCTTTTCAACAGCAGCGGTCCACCCCATCAGAATATCAGTGGTCAGTGGGTGCTTTGGCGGTACCCAGGACGAAGCAGTAAGCACTGTTTCGGCTTGCGCGGGCATCCATGCAATAGTGCCGGCTACGAGGGCGGCGGCAAGGGTCATGACTTTCTTCATAAGGTTCCTCCTTGGTTATATGTGGACAGTTGGTTTAAGTGTTACGTAATTTTAGTCCTACAGGTGCCATTGTGTAACAGATTGAAATTGTGTCAAGACAAAATATTGTCGATGTAGCGGCGAAAAATGGAAAACTGGTCGTTTTTTCCTTTCTGTATTTCATTCAACCGAAGGTCAGCCGCACAAAAAATATCACAACAGGCCGTTGAACTATTGACATGCGACAACGCCTTTCTGACGCAGGTGATCGATTTCAATGGTTGAATAGCCAGCTTCTTGAAGTACCTGCATTGTGTTTTCACCATACTTGGCTGGAAAAGCCAATTCGCGCTGTCCCCCCGCGATGTTGACCGCCAAGGGTTGCATTCGCACCAGCCCACCGTCAGGCTTGCGCGTCATCGTCAGTTGGTTCTTGACTGCCGGCATATCTCGAACCGCCGGTATGTCGTGAATGGGGGCGTGTGGAATGGTGGCCTTCTGGAAATCCGCAACAATATCGGCAGTGGCAAACAGCGCCGTCAACGCCGACATGTCGCGATGTATCGCCTCGCGTTCTGCATGCCTTCCTTCATTGGTTGCGCGAACGGCATTTGCCATCGAGGAAAATTTTGAAATTTCTGTCAGACGTCGCCACTGCACATCACTACCAATTGCCATGTAAATGAAGCCATCTGCAGTGGGGTAAACATTGGTCGGGATGAACTTTCGATGCTCGTTGCCGCAACGAGTAATTTCCGAAGGATCGCAGTTGAAGTCGAGTAGGGGGAGCGTCGTGATCAGCCAGGAGGCTGCGGCTTGCAACATCGAGACATCAATACGGCTGCCGTTGCCGGTTTCTGCTCGTTCCAGCAATGCCATCATCACGTTGGCATAAACTTCGTCGCCGGCTTTGAGGTCGATCAGTGGCACACCAGAGAGAGTCGGTGGGCCATCGCCCGGTCCGGTCAATTCCATGTAGCCCGCCATTGCTTGAATGACCGGATCGTAGCCCGGCGCATCAGGGTACTCGGGCCCCATGGCTGAAATCCCGGCCCAGATCAGATTTGGCTTGACTGCGGACAGACTCTCATAGTCGATACCCAGTTGTGCATAGCGCTTAGGTACGGTATTGCAGCAGAACACATCGACGTCGAGATCGACGATTAGCCGTCGCAGAAGTCCCTGGCCTTGCGGGTCCTTCAAGTTGATTGCGATGGCCTCCTTGCCCACGTTCGGCGCAATAAAGTAAGTACGTCGGTCGTCATCGGCGACTCGATCGCCAATGTAGCGATTCGGGTCTCCCGGAAGCCCGCCACCACTCGGTGTCGACTCGATGCGGATGACTCGCCAGCCGAGCTGGGCGAAACGTAGTGTCGCATACGGTAACGACAACGCCTGTTCCATCGAGAGCACTGTGCGGCGCCTCATGAAGGCCTTTCACCACGGCGACACGGCGACACGGTGAAAAATCGGTAAAGCGCTTCTTCTGACCTTTCGCCGTGTCGC
>JAIPCF010000082.1 GCA_021738385.1 Sulfuritalea sp.
GCCGCCCTAAAGACACTGCAGAAACTGATGCGGCAATCTCCCGAAACCTGAAACTGGCGGGCTTCGCATCCATGCCAAAGCCATGCCGCTTGATCCAGGTCAGAGTGTCGTAAGCCATTGGTGGTACATTGCTTTCGTTCGTCAGATAACCCACAGGAGAAATGTCATGGCAGGCAATGTTGAACAATTCAGCGAGTTGCACCGCAAGAACATGGAGGCTGCCATGCGCATGGCTCAGCTTTCGATGGAAAATTCGCAGCGCATCATGTCGCTGCAATCCGAGCTGGCCAAAGAAATGTTTCAAAGCGGCGTTGAAAACGCCAAGGCGCTGACCACGGCTCGCGACCCGCAAACCGCGATGCAGTTACGCTCGCAATATGCCCAGGAAACCGCCCAGCGCATGGTGGCTGCAGCCCAGCAAATCGCCGAGATCAGCAATTCGGCCCGCGCGGAGTTTGCACGCCTGGTGACCGAGCAACTGGCCTCGGGCAGCCAGGACATGACCGAATCCATGCAGGCCTTTTTGAAGAGCCTGCCGGGTCAAACGCCGAACATGATGGATTCTTTCCAGCAGGCGATCGCCACCGCCAATCAGGCGTTTGAGCAAATTACCAAGGCATCCACCGCTGCCATGGGCGGCGCGGGCAGCGCGGCAAAGAAAGCACCTGCCGGCAAGCGCAAGTAAGCACCACGCACGCAACTATGAAAGCTGACCACGAGAGTGGTCAGCTTTTTTTTGTTTGAATTTTGCTTCTCGCTTTCGAAACCGAGAGCGGGACTCAGGAACGAACCGACTTCTGTCCGGGCGCCCAGCGTTCTGCTGCCTCGTTGTCGCTTTCGCGTGCATCGACCCAGTTTCCGCCGGCCGGCGTTTCTTCCTTCTTCCAGAACGGTGCCTGTGTCTTCAGGTAATCCATGATGAACTCGCAGGCGGCAAACGCGTCACCCCGATGGGCCGAAGCGACGGCGACAAAGACAATACGATCACCCGGCAGCAGCCGGCCGACGCGGTGAATCACCCGCACGCCGAAGACATCCCAGCGCCCGTGCGCTTGGGCAACGATGGCATCCAGCGCCTTTTCGGTCATGCCGGGGTAGTGTTCCAGGGTCATCGCCTGCACCGCCGTAGCGTCGTTCGGCGCCGTATCACCATCGCCGAGTTTTTCCATCGCGGCCTTGTCCGCCCGCACCAGACCGACGAAACTGGCGACCGCCCCAACATCCTCGCGCCCGGCCGACAGCGCGGCAATCTCGGCACCCACATCGAAATCGGCTTCCTGAACGCTAACGCTCATCTCAACCGCCCGTTACGGGTGGAAAGAACGCCACCTCGTCGCCGGCCTTGATCGCCGCGTCGAGCCCGACCATTTGCTGATTCACCGCCACGCGCAGATTTTTCGTCGCCGCCAGCACCGACCACGGCTCGCCTCTGGCGGCAAGATGATCGCGCAAATCACCGGTGCTGACGACATTCGCCGGCAGCGCCAGCGACTCTGACGACACGCCCAGTGCTTCACGCAGGCTGGCAAAGAAAAGGATATTCACGTTCATTGACCGAATGGAACTCAAGGATTTCAACTCGTCATTCCCGCGAAAGCGGGAATCCAGAATTTTCACAATCGCTGGATCCCGGCCTGCGCCGGGATGACCCCGCTGCCACTATAGCAGTTCGGAAAACGGCAGAAAACGCACGGTATCGCCCTGCCCGATGGCCTGATTGGATGGGTTGTCGATCAAGCCCTCGGCCCAGGTACAGGAGGTCAGCACGCCCGAACTTTGATTGGGAAACAACTCCAGGCCGCCCTCGGCATTGATGCGGGCGCGCAGGAATTCGCGGCGTGGATCACCCTTGAATGCAAAATCGGCGCGCAGGCTTTGCGCGCGCGGCATTACCTCCGCTGCGCCTTGCGCCTTGAGAATGAAGGGACGCACCAGCATCACGAAAGTGACGAAGCTCGACACCGGGTTGCCCGGCAGACCGATGAAGGCCGCCACGCCCGCCGTTACCTGCCCGCGAAGCGGAGTTTCAGGTACGCAGAGCGCACCAGCGCCGACTTTTCCACCGACGTGGCCGAACGCCAGCGGCTTGCCCGGTTTGATGGCAATCTTCCACAGGTCGAGCGAGCCTTCCGCCTCCACCGAAGGCTTGACATGATCCTCCTCGCCGACCGAGACGCCGCCGCTGGTAAGGATCAAATCATTGCCCACCGCCGCCGCTCTCAGCGCCGCACGTGTGGCGTCGCGCGAGTCGGGCACGATGCCCAGATCGTCGACCACACAGCCCAGCCCTTCGAGCAGCGCGCGCAGGGTGTAGCGATTCGAGTTGTAAATGCCGCCCGGCTTGAGCGGTTCGCCCGGCATCGCCAGTTCGTCACCGGTGGAGAACAAGGCGACTTTCAAGCGCCGAAATACCGCGAGCTCTGCCGCACCCACCGAGGCGGCAACCCCGACATGCGCGGCGGTGAGGCGCGTGCCGGCAGCCAGCACTTCAGCACCTGCGGCAATGTCTTCACCGCGACGACGTATCCATTCGCCAACATGCGGCACATGGTTGATGGTCACGGTCTCGCCGTCCAGTGCGCAGAGCTCCTGCATTACCACCGCATCGGCGCCGGCCGGCAAGGGCGCGCCGGTAAAGATGCGCGCCGCCGTGCCCGCCACCAGCGTATGGCCGACACTGCCGGCGGGAATGCGCTGCCCCACTGCCAACGCGGTACCCGCCGCAGGCACGTCGGCACAGCGCACGGCGTAGCCATCCATCGAGGTGTTGTCCAGCGGCGGTACGTCGATCGGCGAATGCACCGCCGCCGCGAGGATTCGCCCCGCCGCCGCATGCGTTGGCACGCTTTCCTGCTCTTGCACCGATGTCGCGCCTGCCAGCAAGCGCGTCAGCGCTTCATGGAAATCGAGCAGCCCTGACATCACTTGAACCCCTCATGGCGGAGAATGAAATCGGCAATCGCGTCGCGATCGTTAAGGTCCAGAATCGGCAAGTCGGTTTGCTGCCTGAGCACATCAACTTCATCGGTCGCCACCGCCACAATGGTCTCGACACCGTTGCCGGCAATCAACGGTTTGCCGACCGATGGCCGATGCACTTCCAACTTTGGAATCGGCGTGTGCTTGAAACCCTCGACCAGCACCAGGTCGCAGTCGGAAAAGCGCGCGATCTGCTCTTCCAGCGATGGCTCGGCCTCCCCGCGCAATTCGTGCATCAGCACCCAGCGGTGGTCGGACACCAGCAAGACTTCCGAACAACCCGCCTCGCGCAAGCGGTAAGAGTCCTTGCCCGGCTGATCGATGTCGAAACGATGATGCGCGTGCTTGATCAATGACACCTTGAGTCCGGCGCTGTTCAGGCGCGGGATCAAGGCCTCGAGTAGCGTGGTTTTTCCCGAGCCGGAATAGCCGGCAAGGCCAAATACTTTCATGCGACTCCTTGCAGTTCGGATACGGTAACCGGCAAAGTCGGCACCGCCAGCACCGAGGCGAAACCGCCGCCCGGGGTACGGAAATTGGTGGTCTGGCCTTGCCACAGGCGCGCGGCGATCAATTGCACGTGCCCCGCATAAACATAGTTGCGCAAATCCAGTTTGAGCTCGACCGACGCTTCGGCCACGCGCAGCATGCGCGAGGACGGCGGCACCAGCGCCTGCGCCACATAATTGCCGGCCAGCACTTCTTCGAACACCCGCTTGGTGATCTTGTCGCCGCGATACGCGGCCTTCGAACCGTACCCCGCTGCGGGTTTGAAAAACAGCTGCTTGCGCCGCGCCCACAAATCCTCGCCCAGTTCGGGCCGAACCTTTACGGTGCGCGGGATATTGCTGGTTAGCGTTTCCCGGGTGTCCTCATCGACACCCCACTCGGCCAGTAGCTTCGCGTCCGACAAGACCTCCAGATTGCGCTTGTCGGCGTACAGAGCATGCGCCTGCGGGTGCGGCGTCACTACCACCGCATCGGCCAGATAGGCGTCGCGCAGCGCCTTGTTCGATGCGTCTTCCAAGGCAAAATCGGTAAGCCGGTTGTAGACCAGATCAATACGATCGGCGCCATGCCACAGCGCGCCATCGCGAAACGCCAGCGCCGTCGGGCCGCAGATCACGGCATGGATGCCGACCTGTTCGAACATGCGCTGGAACAGCACGAACTCGGGGTACAGGTATTGAGTCGTGGGCGCTTCGTCGACGATGGCAACGCGGGTCAGCGCCATGTCGCGCCCGTTGCTTTCGGCAAACAGCCGCCATTCTTCGCGAAACATGTCGAGGAACACGTGCTCGTGGGTATCGGCGCCAAGATCGCCCGGCAGCAGCACGGCCACCTCGTCGCAACAGGCTTTCTGCGCGCGTGCCAGCACGGCATTAAGCAAGCCGCCACCGGCATTGGTATTGATTTCGATGAGTTGCGGGCCAACGGTGCTCAAGCCCGCGCCGACATGAAAGTCGAAGCCATGCATCACGCCGCGCGCCGCCACCCGGTGCCGCGCGATGGCCGGCGCGTAGGCCAGCACGTGCTCGCGATAAACGGGCATCGCCACCACCCGCTCGACAGCAGCCACCAGCCGCGCCATGCGCTGCACATGATCAGCACTGACAAAGGTCACCGAATCGGAAAACAGATGCGGCCGCCCTGCCATCACCTCGTCGTGAAAACCCGGGCTGACGCGCTCCAGTTCCGCCGCCATGCCGGCGCTGTCGCGCGAAATACACTGGCAGCCGGCATTGAGCCGCTCGGCCAGGTCGATGCTGGTTTGACTATTCATGTTTCAATTCTACCGACTCGGCAAAACGAAGTTTCAGTGAAGGCTAACGCCAGCATTTTTGGCGTTAAGCGGAGCGGCCGTAACTAAAGAAGCTTTCGACATCCGCCACGTCGCGCGTGCGCCGCATCGGCGGCAAGGATCGCCAGATGGCCTTGCCGTAGGGTTTGCCGGTCAGGCGCGGGTCGCAGATCATCAACACGCCGCGGTCGTCCTCATCACGAATCAGCCGGCCCGAGCCCTGCTTCATGCTGATCACCGCACGCGGCAACTGGTATTCCATGAAGGGATTGCGCCCCGCCGCGCGCAGCCGGTCGATGCGTGCCGAGAGCACCGGGTCATCGGGCGGCGCGAAGGGCAGCTTGTCGATCACCACCAGCGACAAGGCTTCACCGCGCACGTCCACGCCCTCCCAAAAGCTCTGGCTGGCGACCAGGATCGCGTTGCCGAGAAAACGGAAGCGCTCCAGCAGTTCGCTGCGCGAGCCTTCGCCCTGCATCAGCAACGGCAGATCGAGCCCCTCGCTAGCGAGCTTTTCCTGCAGCAACTCGCGAATGCGCCGCATCGCCCGCAGGCTGGTACATAGCACGAAGGCACGCCCGCCCGAGGCGCGGATGGCCGGCCAGGCCGCTTCCGCCACGGCTTCCTGATACAGCGCGCTGTTGGGGTCGGGCATGCCCAGCGGCGAATACAGCAGCGCATTCTTTTCGTAATCGAAAGGGCTGCCCCACACCGCCGTGTCGGCCTCCGCCAAACCGAGCTCGCCGCAATAGTGCGAAAAGTTGCTGCCAACCGCCAGCGTCGCCGAGGCGAAAATCCAGGCGCGCGGATGGCCTTCCATCTGGCGCTGGAAGATCGGCGCGATGTCGAGCGGCGTCAGGTTCAGCGACATCGCCTGTGAATACACCTCGACCCACTTCACCACGGCATCGCCTTCGCCTTCTTCGGCTGCGCCGCCGCTCCAGCGCGCCAGTCCCTGCGCCAGTTCCTGTGCCCGCCGCAGACAATTGGCCAGGCCCTCGCCGCGCTCGGCCTGGGTGCCCAGATGTCGACCCAGTTCCTTCACCGCATCGGCCAGGCCCTGCAAGGCCGCGACGAACTCGGCTTCCGCCTCCAGCCGTGCCGCCGGCAAACGCAGGTTTTCACCCTTGACCGCCAGTCGCAGATCGCGCGCCGCCTTGTCCAGCGCCTGCGCCGCGTCCTGCAGCGCCGGGTAGTCCTTGGCAGTGACGATGCCTTCATTGCGCGTGTCGCGCGCCAGCTCGATGATCTGCGAGGTCGACACGCTCTCGCCGAAGAACAGCCCGGCCACCTCGGGCAACTGGTGGGCCTCGTCGAAAATAATCGTGTTGCAGGCCGGCAGCAACTCGCCCATGCCTTCGTCTTTCAACATCACATCGGCAAAGAACAAATGGTGATTGACCACCACCACGTCGGCCGTCAGCGCGTTCTGCCGTGCCGCCAGCACGAAGCAGTCTTTCACGTTCGGACACTCCTGCCCGAGGCAGTTCTCGCGCGTCGAGGTCGCCAGGGCCCAAGCGCCGGAATCCTCCGGAACGTCGATGCACTCGGCCTTGTCACCGGTCCTGGTGCGCTCGGCGAAACGTGCGATCTTGCGCAAGTGCGCGGCTTCCTCGCGCGAGGTCAGTCGCCCCGCACTCATGGCGCGTTCCAGATGATAGGGACAGACGTAATTGGCGCGTCCTTTGAGCAACGCAATGCTGGCGCCGACCTTCAACGCGTCGCGCAGCGTCGGCAGATCGCGGTTGAAGAGCTGGTCCTGCAGCGTTTTGGTGCCGGTGGACACGATCACCTTGCCGCCTGAAAGCAGCGCAGGCGCCAGATAGGCAAAGGTTTTACCCGTGCCGGTGCCGGCCTCGGCCACCAGCGCCAGATTGCCGGCAATCGCCTTTGCTATGCGTTGCGCCATCTCCAGTTGCATCGGCCGCGGACGAAATCCGTCAACGGCAGCCGCTAGCGGCCCTTCAAGGGCGAAGATGCGCTCAATTTCGTTCATGGGATCAGACATGGCGGGCGCGGCATCGTAGCACGCTGCGGTGCGAGCGCCTGTCAAAACTCGGCGATGGTGATACGGCGAAGAAATATCAATAGAAGCAAACGCGCTGCATTCCCGGCGCAATGTTTGTTGAGGTTGGACGCCTTATGACCGACTTCCTCAAATCTTCCGCGCTGCTGCTTGTCCTGCTCAACCCGTTCCTGGTCATTCTCTATCTCGTTGATGTGGTCGAGAAACTGGACCGCAGGCAATTCACCGCGGTCCTGATCCGCGCCGGCCTGATTGCCAGCGTGGTGTTCAGCACCTTCGCGATTCTTGGCGATGCCATTTTTTCCAGCGTGGTGCAGGCCGAATTTGCTTCGTTCCAGATTTTCGGCGGCGTCATCTTCCTGCTGATCGCCATCCAGTTCGTCTTCCGCGGCCCAATGTCCATCGAAATTCTCAATGGCAAATCGGCACACCTCGCGGGCGCTATCGCAATGCCCATCCTCATTGGGCCGGGCACGATCAGCGCCAGCGTGGTTATCGGCAAAAGGCTGGAGCCCTTGATGGCCTGCGCCGCAGTACTCCTGGCGGTGTTCCTGATTGTCGTGATGATAATCGCCCTCAAGATCGCACACGACGTCGTGCGTCCGCGCAGCGAACCGCTGGTTGATCGGAATATCGAAATCGCCGGGCGGATCATGGCGCTATACGTGGGAACGGTTTCCGTGGACATGATCATGCAGGGCATTCGTTCGTGGGCAGAAAAATTCTGATACCCGCGAGGAACCGGATTCAATCGAAGTCCACCACCTGAGCCAGGGAAATGCTGAACAAGTCCAAATTCGTCATTCCGGCGAAAGCCGGAATCCAGAAGAATCAAGACACTGGACACCGGCTTTCGCCGGTGTGACGGCTTATAAGTGTTTCCCTGGCAGTTCGGCGAGACGGCCGCAACTAGTGGCGTCTCCTTCGTCGTCCACAGCGGGGAACTGCTCGCCCTGGTTGGCAGTTCCGGTTCGGGCAAGACCACCACACTGAAGATGATCAACCGGCTGATCGAGCTGACGTCAGGCACGGTAAGCATCGATGGAGTCGATGCGCAGGGCCTGCCCGGTCAACTGCCAATGCGCATGAAGGATCTACCTCAAGAAGGTTGACTAGAGTCTTACTCTAGAGCTATACTCTTTTCCAATGAATACCGTCTCCACACGCGACAAGCTGCTTGAGGCCGCCAGCCGGGTTTTTCTTGCGGAAGGCTATGAAGCCACCACCATGGACTTCATTCGCGCCGAAGCCGGCGTGAGCAACGGCAGCCTTTACCATCACTTTCCCACCAAGGCGCAACTGGCAGGCACTCTGTACGAGAGCCTGCTGCGCGACTTTCAACAGTCATTGCTCAAGGCGATATCGGGCAAAACAGGCGCCGAAGCAGGCGTGCGTGGGCTGGTGCGCGCCTATGTGCGCTGGGTGGTGGCACACCCCGATCGCGCCAGGCTCTTGCATCGGCTGCGCCGCAGCAGCGATCTGGCCGACATGGAGGCTGCCTGGTCCAGTCTCAATCAGGAAGCGAGCGACATTCTCCGCGAATGGATCGCGCGGATGGTTGCCGCAGGCGAAATGCAGCGCTTCCCGTTCTCGCTCTGGATGGCGCTGGTGTTTTCTCCGGCATTCGCACTGACACCGCAGTGGCTGAACCAAACGCCTCCGTCGGTACCGCAGGCGGTTCGACTTGCCCTCGAAGATGCCGCCTGGCGCGCGGTGGCTGAGACTTGAACAATGGCCAAATTCAATGAACGCTGAATTGCCAAGCGGCCAGCATGCCCGCGAAGACTTTCCGCGCTTCGGCCTGCTCCAGTACGCCAACCGCTTTCCCAGGGAAACCGAGCAAATTCGCCTGCGCATATCGGGAGAATGCTTGAACACCGAGGAACTCGACGATCCGCTGGCAGGCTTGCCGCGCACCGAGCAGATCAGCGATTTTCATTGCGTGACCACCTGGAGCCACCGCGCCTTGCGCTGGAGCGGCGTGCGCTTTGCGGATTTCTACGCCCATCACATTGCACCGCGGCTCGCGCCAGGTTCGCAAGTAGCCACAGTGGCATTGCGCGGACAGGACGGATATCGCACGAGCTTGCCGCTGGAGGATCTGCTGGCGGATGACGTGTTGCTGGCAGACGGCCTGGACGGCAAGCCGCTCGGTATCGAACACGGCGCACCGCTGCGCATCGTCGCGCCGGCCCACTATGGTTACAAGTCGCTAAAGCACCTCTCGCGTCTGGAGTTTTGCCAGGGAGCGCCGAAAGTCAAACCTGCCGCGCTGGCGTTCATGGATCACCCGCGCGCACGCGTTGCCTTCGAAGAACGCGGGCGCTGGCTGCCCGGGTGGCTGCTGCGTCCGGTCTATCGAATGCTGATCCGCCCAACCGCAGCCCACTTCGCCAAAGCGATGACCCGGCACACCGTGCAAATCGCCAAAGCCACACAAGCCACGCTAGCCACGCAAATCACGTCTACCACCTCTATCACTGGCGATTCCGCGCAGCGTTGATTCTGCAGGGTGCGCCTCGCGGGCTTCCCACGCCACGCTGTATCATGCCTTTCATGGCTACTCCAACGAAACGCGCAGCTCCTGCAAAAAGTCCCCCGTTGGCCAAAACGCCGGCGAAACGCTCTGCGGCATCCAAGCCGTTTATTCGCTTCTACCACTCCGAGGGGCTGCGCAAAAAGACACTTGCGTTGCTCGACACGATTGAGCAGTCCGAGGATGCAACAACGCACCGCGACGCACTCTCGGATCTGGTCGTGGAATTGACGAACAGCGGCATGGATTACTTTTTCATGAAGCCACTCAAGCTCGCCAAGCCCGGTTTCCTCGTCGAGCAGTCGGCGAACCTGGGATTAGCCGGGGTACAGCAAGTCATGGGGTCTGTAGTCCGCAAGATCATCGCCCGCATGAATAGTCCCCAGCTGCTTTCAGTCTGCGGCTCCATCCGGCAGCTCATGCTCTGAGCGAAGGAGCGACCCACGGCGGGTAGCGAAACCGGGTTCATTCAGAAAAGTCGGCGATGGCAACACGGCGGTGGAATTGTGAAAACTGCAGCCGCTCATCCTCGCCCAGAGTCCGGCTTCAGGCAAAGATAGCGCCATCCGGCGCAAGCAACTGGAACTGCCTGGGTTCCTCTTCGAAGGCATTTGCAGCCTTCATCGCGGTCACGACGTCTTTCAGATCGGCGAAGTCAAACAGCGGCGCCCACTTTGCAATATGGCTCAGCGCGCGCACCAGGGGCTGCGGATCGTTGCGCCGAGACAGTGCGCGCTGCGCGTCCACGTACTGCTCGTGGAACAGCGTGGGGATGATGATCCGGCTGCGGCTGCAGCGTGACAACTCGGCATTCATCAATAATCTTGAGAGCCGCCCATTGCCATCGCTGAAGGGGTGAACTTCGGACACCAGGAAGGCGTAAAAGATTGCGCGAGCCAAGCCCTCCGGCACGCTGGCAGCCAGCTTGATTCCCTCAAGCAAAGTGCCACGGACGAAGCCCGGATCGACAAACCGCGTGGAGCCCGCAAAGTTTTCCTGTTCCTTGAATTCCCCTGGCGAAGCTTCCGGTCGACGCTCCAACATCAAGCGATGGCGTTCTTTCAGCCCGTCAAGAATCTCCATCGCCGTGGGCAGGTTGCTCCGATAGTGCGCATGCAGAATCAGGTGGAAAACGCCCAGAATGTCGTGGGAGTCCGCCGGCCTGTCGGCGACGATCTGGTTGTGAAGGGCGATGCCCTCGGCTTCCTCGATGGAAAACCGCGTTCCTTCCACGTAGTTCGAGAAGTAGCTTTCGAGGAAGGCGAAATGAGTCTTGGCTGGCTCCGTGCCCGCAAGCTCGCCGATGTCCGACACCGCAACGGTCCGCAGATGGTCCGCAAGGATCTGGAAGCGAGTCAGGCGTTCGGCATCTGCCGGCGTGCCGTTGGCGACCAGCTTGCCAGCCTTCGAGATCAATGCTCCTTTCGCATAGCTGCCAAGCAGGGCTCCCACCATTGCGCTGAGGGCGTCGAAAGCTTTCTCGGCACCAAGCTCGGGCGCCAAATTGCGGGCGTCATCGCGTACACGATTGAGTACGCCTTCACCACCTGCATGGAGAATGCTGACCAGACGTTCTTCGACCCTGTTCTTGCCGGCGGTACGGGGGTGGTCGGTGCGCGAGCGGCCGAGGTTTTCCAGAAGCCAGCGAGGCCGCGAACACCAGTAAAGCCCGCTGTCTCCGAGCGGAAGGTCTCCCGGCAACGACCCCGGCCCCTTCATGAGCACGGCGGTCAAGCCCGGTAGTTGAAGCGAGGTATTGAAGCGGGTGGGGTGAGTCAGTGTGATCTCATCGGACGGGGTAATCCCGCCCACCAGAGCGCTCAGGTGCGAGACGACGGCGCCTGGAAACAGGTGCCCAAGAATCGTCTGCCAATGCCGGCGAACGATTGCCGCCTGGCCTTCGGGGTCAGTCGCGGGTACGTAGATACCCTTGGCAATCCGCGCGACCGTGCCGTTCTTGGCTAGTCGCTGGACCCGGCGTTGCGCTGTTGCGTCACCGGGGATCAGTACTTCAAGGATCGATGCAGGGAGTGCCGCTGCTTGTCGTTTCGCCGCTGATGCCGCCATGGTGGCTCTCCAGTTATGTCGGACTTTCGCTAATGATATAGATGTTTTGTCGGTTATGCACTATTTACAAGCCTCCCAGCGTGCCTGAGATTCACCTTTAAACAGGAATCGCACAATGAAACTGTCGGAATATCGCTAAAGTTAAATGCTATATGTCGGACATGTGCGTTTTAACAATATGAGTCGAGCTTCAAGCATTCAGGTTCTTGCAGCGCGCCTCGCACCGGCCCCCGCCAAAAGTTCCTGGAGGGACGCACCACGCTAGAGCTGACGATACGGCGAAGAAGCACCTTAAAATGCCACAAACGTCGATCGATTCCCCGTACGTTGCCACCACCACAAGTACACGCACAACCGTGTCAATTTCCGTTTCGGCGCAGCCGGACACCCTCCCCCCGAAAGCCCATCATTCCATGCCAAGCACCCCTACCGCCAATCGCACCATCTATCTCAAGGACTACACCCCGCCCGCCTGGCTGATCGACACCGTCGATTTGCATATCGCCATCCATGACGCGTACACCGAGGTGCGCGCCACGCTCGCCTGCCGGCGCAACCCGGCCGGAGCCGGTGGCGATCTGGTACTGAATGGCGAGGATCTGGCCCTGCAAAAACTCGGCGTTGGCTCGCCTTGCGTACCTGGGACTCCGCTGCGCGGGCAGGTAACGGCTCTGACACCTGCCTGCTACACCTTCGAGGCCGAAAAACTCACCATCAACAGCATCAACGGCGCGCCCCTGCCCGACAGCTTCACGCTCGAAACGCGGGTGCGCATCGAGCCCGACAAGAACACCCAACTTTCCGGTCTGTACAAATCCAAGGACGGCTACTTCACCCAGTGCGAGGCGCAGGGCTTCCGCCGGATTACTCCATTCCCCGACCGGCCCGACGTCATGGCGCGCTTTACCTGCACCATCGAGGCCGATCGCGAACGCTTCCCGCAACTGCTGTCCAACGGCAATCTCGTTGCCAGCGGCGATTCGCCTAACGGACGCCACTGGGCGAAGTGGGAAGACCCCTTCGCCAAGCCCTGCTACCTGTTCGCGCTGGTTGCGGCCAAGCTCGATGTGCTTGAAGACAGCTTTGTCACGCACTCCGGCCGCACGGTGCAACTGGCCGTGTATGTCGAGCCGGGCAAGCTCGACCAGTGCGGCCACGCCATGGCTGCGCTGAAGAAAAGCATGGCCTGGGACGAGCAGCGCTTTGGCCTGGAGATGGATCTCGACATCTACATGATCGTCGCCGTCGGCGACTTCAACATGGGCGCGATGGAGAACAAGGGCCTCAATATCTTCAACACCAAATACGTGCTGGCGCGACCCGACACCGCCACCGACAGCGACTATCAGAACATCGACCGCGTCGTCGCGCATGAATATTTCCACAACTGGACCGGCAACCGCGTCACCTGCCGCGACTGGTTTCAGCTCTCGCTGAAAGAAGGCCTCACGGTGTTTCGCGACCAGGAGTTTGGCGCCGACACTCATTCTCGCGCCGTTACCCGCATCCAGGAAGTGCGCGGCCTGCGCATAGGCCAGTTCCCCGAAGACGCCGGCCCCATGGCGCACCCGATCCGCCCCGCCTCTTACGCCGAGATCAACAACTTCTACACCGCCACCGTGTATCAAAAAGGCGCCGAAGTGGTGCGCATGATCCACACCCTGTTGGGCGAAGAGGCCTTCCGGCGCGGCATGGACCTTTACTTTGAGCGCCACGACGGCCAGGCCGTGACCTGCGAAGATTTTGTCGCCGCCATGCAAGACAGCATTGAGAAAGGCGCAAACGTCGACCTCACCCAGTTCCGCCGCTGGTATGCCCGCGCCGGCACGCCCCGCCTGAAGGCCAGCGGCCAGTACGACGCCACCGCCGAGCGCTACACGCTGACCCTGAGCCAAAGCCTCGCCGCCACCGCCTACGACACGCGCCTGACGGATGCCGGCATCAGCATCGAGCAGGGGCCGTTGCACATCCCCGTTGCGCTGGGCCTGGTGTTGCCCGACGGCAGCGACGCGTTGCCCGAAAAAACCACGGTGGTGTCGCTCACCGAAGCCACGCAAACATTCGTCTTCGACAATATCCCGGCCACGCCGGTCGCCTCGCTGCTGCGCAACTTCTCGGCACCGGTGTATCTGGATTTCGATCAAAGCGACGCCGAACTGGCCCACCTGATGGCCCACGACAGCGACGCCTGCAACCGCTGGGAAGCGGGGCAGCGTCTCGCCACCCGCATCCTCCTCGCCGGCATCGCCGCCAATGGCGAAGGCACGGCCTGGATACCCGAAACCTTCGTCGCTGCCGTGGCACGCGTGCTCGACGACGGGCTCACACACGACGCCGCACTCGCCACCGAGGCGCTGGTGCTGCCCGCCGAGCAGGTGCTTGCCGAAGAAATGGCCGGTGGCGGAAAAACCGTCGACCCCGATGCCATCCACAACGCGCGGATCACTCTGCGCCGCCATCTCGCCACGCGGCTGCACGACAAGTTCGAGGCCGTGTGGCAAGCGCTGCAACCGAGCGAGCCCTACGCCCCCGAGGGCGCGCAGATCGGCCGCCGTGCCCTGCGCAATCTGGCGCTGGGCTATCTCGCCGAAAGCGACGCGGCCACCCTCAATGCCAGCGTAATGCCGCGCCTGATGAAACAGGTAAGCGCAGTTGGCAACGTGAGCGACAACATGACCGACGTGATTGCCGCGCTGGCCACGCTCGCCAATCTGGACGCACCCGAACGGACAAAAGCGCTGGACGGCTTTTATGCGCGCTGGCAAAACGAAGCGCTGGTGGTGGACAAGTGGCTGCAAGTGCAGGCCACCTCGCGCCTGCCCGGCACCACATCGCGCGTGCGCGAACTGATGGCGCATCCCGCCTTCGACATCAAGAACCCGAACAAGGTCTATTCACTGGTGCGCGCCTTCTGCGCCGCCAACCCGCGCCACTTCCACGCCGCCGACGGCTCGGGCTACCAACTGGCCGCCGACGTCATCCTCGAATTGCAAGCCATGAATCCCCAGGTTGCCTCCCGCATCGCCCGCGCCTTCGACCGCTGGCGGCAATATGACGATGAACGGCAAGGCCATGCCCGTGCGCAACTGGAACGGATTCAGGCCTGTCCAGGCTTGGCGCGGGATATTGCGGAGGTGGTTGGGAACGCGTTGGGGAAATAGTCTCCGCAGGGACGCACCGCGCGGGTGCTGGTGAGGCGGGACTTCGGTATGACTCACGAAGTATTGCGAAGGTGATCCGTTCAGTTGCTCGGTCAATCTTGGCGTGGATGCATGGCTAGGCGATAGCTCGACTTTGCGGTGTCACGAATACTTATAAGGAGCTAGAAAAAGGTCGTTATTTAGGACTATAATTCGCTCGTCGGTTCGAGTATCGACATACATATAGACGTAAATACTCTGCAACTCAGACACTCAGACACTCAGACACTTTAGAGAAAGAGAGAAATGCA
>JAIPCF010000083.1 GCA_021738385.1 Sulfuritalea sp.
CGGCGCGCGCGCCGTTTGACATGTGGGATCGCAACGCCCGCCACGGCGTCAAGCTGTATGTACGTCGGGTTTTCATCATGGACGACGCCGAACAATTGATGCCGCTGTATCTGCGCTTCGTGCGCGGCATCGTTGATTCCAACGATCTACCGCTCAACGTCTCGCGCGAGATCCTGCAGGAATCGAAGGATATCGAATCGATCCGAAATGGCTGCACCAAGAAGGTTCTAGGCATGCTGGCCGATATGGCCAACAGCGAAGACGCCGCCGAGAAGGAGAAGTACGCAAAGTTCTGGGGCGAGTTTGGCAAGGTACTCAAGGAAGGCATGGGCGAAGACCACGCCAACAAGGACAAGATCGCCGGGCTCTTGCGTTTTGCTTCGACACAGGCCGACACCACCGACGAAACCGTTTCGCTGGCCGACTACATCGCCCGCATGAAACCGGAGCAGGAAAAAATCTACTACGTAACCGCCGAGACCTTCAATGCAGCGAAGAACAGCCCGCATCTGGAAGTCTTCCGCAAGAAAGGCATCGAAGTCATCCTGCTGTCGGATCGTGTCGACGAATGGGTGGTGTCTCACCTGACCGAATTCGAGGGCAAGCAATTGGTCTCGGTGGCCAAGGGTGGGCTGGATCTGGGCAAGCTGGAAGACGAAGCCGAGAAGAAAGAGCAGGAGTCGGCGGCAGGCGAGTTCAAGGACCTGACCGAGAAGATCGGCAAAAGCCTGGGCGAGCGCGTCAAGGAAGTGCGTGTGACGCATCGCCTGACCGATAGCCCGGCCTGTCTGGTGGCTGACGAACATGACGTTTCCGGCAACCTTGCGCGCATTCTCAAGGCCGCTGGGCAGAAGGCGCCGGCATCGAAGCCGATTCTCGAAATCAACCCGCAGCACCCGGTGGTATTGCGCCTGAAGTATGAAGACAAGCACTTCGACGACTGGGCGGCGGTGCTGTTCGACCAGGCGCTGTTGGCCGAGGGTGGTCAGTTGGATGACCCGGCGACCTTCGTCAAGCGCATGAACCAGTTGATGCTGGAGATGAGTGGCGGCTGAGCGTTTTCGCCACCAGGGCCTGCGCGTCGATTATCGGTGGCAGGCTGGAATTCATCAACCGTTGCGGCCGGGCAACAGCAGAATCCGCAGATGCGATCATGTACCTTGTGCGGCGCAAATCCCGATGCGATACTTAGCGCCGATCGGCAACGCTGGTTTGCCGGCAATCCTCGACTAGGAAGGCAATCATGGGAAACGATGTGAATACCAAGTCTGAATTTGACAAGGCCGCTGAAAAGATCAACGAAGCGGCTGAAATGTTGCGCGAAACCGTCGAATCGAACAAGGCTGAACTTTCAAAAGGTGCTTCACTGGCGGTCGCCGACGCGAAGAAAAAAATCAAGGCCGTAACCAAGGCGGCCGAAGCCAACATTGCCGAAGCCAAGAGGGAAGCCAAGAGTGCGGGTCGTTTGGCCAAGCGCGAGGCGAAGAAAGTTACGGGCGCCGCAAAGAAGAAGCTGGTCAGCGCGGAAAGGTCGGTGGAAAAGGCAGTCAAGCAAGTCCGTAAATCCGTAAAAACCAAAGTGGCGCAGATTCGCAAGGCAGTCGACAATGCAATCAAGTCGTCCAAACGACCTGCGGCCGCCAAGCCGACGGTCAAGAAAGCCGTGGCGAAGAAGCCAGCCGTCAAAAAAGCCGCTGTCAAGAAGCCAGTCGTCAAGAAGGCTGCGGTGAAGAAACCCGTCGTCAAGAAGGTCGCGGTGAAGAAACCCGCAGTCAAAAAGGCCACAGTCAAGAAGCCAGTTGTCAAAAAGGCCGCAGTCAAGAAACCAGCCGTAAAGGCGGCAGCCGTGAAGAAGCCGGTGGTTAAAAAAGCAGCCGCCAAGAAACCGGTTGTCAAGAAACCGGCTGTCAAGAAGTCAGCAGTAAAAAAGGCGGCGCCGAAGAAGGTCGCCGGCTGATCCGTCAGGCGATCGATCGCCTGCAGGGCCTGCCGCCGGTTATCGGTGCGCAGGCCCGTGTTTTGATCCTCGGCAGCTTTCCTTCCACCGCATCGCTTGCGGCCCGGCAGTACTACGCCCATCCGCAAAACAAGTTCTGGTCCATCCTTGGCGACGTGCTCGGCTTGCCACTAAAAGAGATGGACTATTCGAGTCGCATTGCGGCGGTACAGACAGCCGGCATTGCGATCTGGGATATTTACGCTTCCTGCGAGCGTGCCGGCAGCCTTGACGCTGCCATTCGCAACGCAGTCGCCAACGATCTCGGCGCCCTGAAAAAATCGGCGCTGGCGATACGGCGAGTTTGCTTCAACGGCCGCATGGCAGCGCGGCAAATTCGCGAAGTCGAGGCGCTGGGCTTCGAGGCTGTGATCCTGCCCTCCACCAGTCCGGCCAATGCCGGCATGGGTTACGAAGAAAAACTCAGGCGCTGGCGCGAATTCCTATCCGGATAGTCAATGCCGCCTCAGTGTGGTCTGAGAACTCATCGACCCGCGGGCTGATTCTCAAAGGTTCGTACAATGCCGCGCGCGATAGCCAGTTCAGCTCCCGTTGCATTTGCCACCGACTGTGTCGCCGCCATGATTTTTCCGTCGGCAACCAGCCGACGTATCTCGGCGACAAGCGCTGGCGGCAGGTTTTTGGCGCGTATCCGTGCCTCGGCGTCTGCTGCCGTGCGCGCCTTTTCCGTCACCTTGGCTTGCGCCATGCCAGCGGTTGTGGGACAGCCAACCACGTACTGCCAGCGCCCGTTTTGCAGACGGCCGTAGCGAATCAATGAACTGGTCGCGCGGCCGGGCGGGCCGAGGTCGATCTGGAAATAGTGCGTAGGTCGGTCGCCATAGCTGAGCATGCCTTCACCCATCAACGCGTCGGTACCACCAATTCGGGTGACCCAGACTTTGCTGTCCGGGGGTACATTCACGCGGGTATCGCTGGCAAAAGCGCGCTCCAGCATTTCTTTACCGGGGCCGGCAAGGCAGGCGCGCGACGCCGGCGAAAGAAACGCCTCCCAGACCGATTTACTTTTGCCGTTGACGGCCGCGGAGAACGCGGTAACAAAATCGCGTCCCTCGTCGGCGACAGCAGGAATGGTGAATGAAAGCAGGGTTACAACAACGAGTGCAACGGCTCTTGTTTTCATTGGCAGCTACCTTTCTAATTGAGATTCCAAGAAGTTGCTTGGCGAGGTATTGGGCAAAGTTTGGATCTGTGCCCGGAAATCAGTGGCCGATGCCGCTCTCATCGAGTTCCTCGACAAATCGCTTGGCCTCGGCCAGGCCCATCCCGGTGCGTTCCCTCACTAGCTTGATCGCGGTGATCTTTTCCCCTTTTTGCATGTGCCGGAAGATTACCGCCAGTTCCAGATCGGTCAGGTCGTGGGGATCTTTTTTTTGCGCTTCGCTGTGGTCGGCATCACGTTCCGTCGTGCCGAGCTCTGAATTTCTTCTATTTGAATAGTCGGTGTTCGTGCCCGATCTCGATTCGGTGCCGAGTACTACAGCAGATTTGTCGCGTGCCCTCAGCCGTGAAAATATCCAGGCCAAGACCGCGCCGGCAATCAAACCGCCAAGCAAAGGCGGGACGCCTATCGACTCAAGCCAAAGGGATATCTCATGCATGGCAATGTCCTCCGCTTTACGTCTGCTTTGCAGAACCTTACGCCTCTTGAGCGCCGGCTACAAACCCTTTCTGTTTTTTTACAACCGACGGGTATGATGATATTTGTCGCCGTTGTTGAGGGAGCAACCCATGAAAAAGCCTGCCGCCCTGCCGGAACTTGATCACCCCATGACCGATGCCGAATCGATTCGGCGCTCGCTCTACAACCGCCTCATATACACCGTCGGCAAGGACCCAATCACCGCGACAGATCGTGACTGGTTTTATGCCGCTGCCGCGGTCGCGCGTGAGCGCATAATCGAGCGCTGGATGGAGACCATGCGCAGCTACTATGTTGAGGACCGCAAGCGTGTCTATTACCTCTCCATGGAGTTCCTCATGGGCCGCACGCTGACCAACTGCATGCTCAACATCTGTGCCGAGAAGGAATTTCATGACGCACTGGCGGCACTGGCCGAAATGGGCTTGAAGCCTTTGCATCTGAGTGAGGTGGAGCCGGATGCTGCGCTGGGCAACGGTGGATTGGGGCGGCTTGCAGCGTGCTTCCTCGACTCGATGGCGACCATGGGCGTGGCCGGATATGGCTACGGCATTCGCTACGAATATGGCATGTTTCACCAGGGCATAAAGGATGGACAGCAGGTGGAGCATCCGGACAACTGGTTGCGCTATGGCAATCCCTGGGAGCTCCCGCGCCCCGAGGTTCTGTACCAGGTAAAGTTTCATGGCCATGTGGTGACATACTCCGATGAGGGTGGCCAGACGAGGCACCAGTGGGTCGACACCGATGACGTCATGGCCATGGCCTATGACTATCCGATTCCGGGATACGACACAGGTACTGTTAACAACATGCGCCTGTGGGCGGCCAAGGCCAGCCGCGATTTCGATCTCAAGTATTTCAACGAAGGCAACTACATTCGTGCAGTGGAGGACAAAAACGAATCCGAGAACCTGTCCAAGGTTCTCTACCCGGATGACACCACTGAAATGGGACGCGAGCTGCGCCTCAAGCAGCAGTATTTTTTCGTTTCCGCATCGCTACAGGACATGCTGTATCGCTTCACCAAGTCGGGCACGCCATTGGGCAGTTTGCCGGACAAGGTAGCGTTCCAGCTAAACGATACCCATCCATCGATCGCGGTCGCCGAGCTCATGCGCATCCTGATCGATCAGCACCATTTCGACTGGGGTCGGGCCTGGAATATCGTTACGCGTACATTTTCCTACACCAACCACACATTGATGCCGGAGGCATTGGAAACCTGGCCGGTGCCGTTGTTCGAGCGCGTGCTGCCGCGCCATTTGCAGATTATTTACGAGATCAATCACCGCTTCCTGAAAGACGTGATGCATCACTACCCGGATGATCCTGAACTGTGGCAGCGCATGTCGCTGATCGACGAAGCCGAGGGCAAGCGTGTCCGCATGGCGTATCTGGCGGTGGTCGGAAGCCACCGGGTAAACGGCGTGGCGGCCATTCATACCCGCTTGATGAAGGAAACCATTTTTGCCGACTTCCACCGAATGTGGCCGGACAAGATCGTCAACATGACCAACGGCGTGACACCGCGACGCTGGCTGAATCAGGCCAATCCGGGATTGTCGAGGCTGATCACGCGGCACATTGGTCGAGGCTGGCTCAAGGATCTGGACCAACTGCGGCAACTCGAGCCACTGGCAAACGAAGCTGATTTTTGCGACGCCTTTGTTCGTGTCAAACGCGACAACAAGGCTCGCCTGGCGCAGATGATCGAACAGCGGCTGACGATCCGCGTCGACCCTGATTCCATGTTCGACGTGCAGATCAAGCGTATTCACGAGTACAAGCGGCAACTGCTCAATGTGCTGCATGTCATTACTCTCTACAACCGGATACGCGCCGGTGAAATTGTGACGCCGCGAACGGTGATTTTCGGCGGCAAGGCCGCGCCGGGCTATTACATGGCCAAGCTGATTATTCGTCTGATTAACGATGTCGCCGATATCGTCAACAACGACGCGCTGATGCACGACCAGCTCAAGGTCGTTTTCATTCCAAACTACGATGTTTCCAACGCCGAGATCATAATTCCGGCGGCCGATTTGTCCGAGCAGATATCCACGGCGGGTACCGAGGCGTCGGGTACCAGCAACATGAAGCTGGCGATGAACGGCGCGCTGACCATCGGCACCCTGGATGGGGCCAATGTGGAGATACGCGACGAGGTGGGTCATGAAAACTTTTTTATCTTCGGCATGACAGCCGACGAAGTGGCGCAGGCCTATGAGACCGGATACAACCCGTGGGTGCATTACGACAACAATGCCGAGCTCAAACAGACCCTGGACATGCTGCGCGATGGCTTCTTCTCGCCCGAGGATAGAGACCGCTTCAAGCCGGTGTTCGAAACGCTGACGTATCACGGCGATCGCTACCTCTTGCTTGCCGACTACGCTTCCTATATCGCTTGCCAGGAGAAGGTCGGGCAGCTCTATCGTGACCCGGCCGCCTGGACACGGAAGGCGATTCTCAATGTTGCCGGGATGGGCCGGTTTTCGTCTGACCGCACCATTGCCCAGTACGCCAGGGACATTTGGAATGTGGCGCCGCTGCCGCGCCAGGTTTGAGAAAGCGGCTGTCGTGGCGAAGTGGTAGCGAATCAGAATTGAGGGCGATATCGATTGGCCAATGCGTGGGCGGGGTGCCGACAGGGATAAAAAAAGAGATTTGTCCGGCAAGGGCTCACTAGGTATGATTCGTTCATGAGTTGGATCAAGGAACAATTTACCGAAGCCGATCTGCAGCGCATGCTGGCGAGGCTGGCGGAGCACGTCAAGGCGTTTCACGGGCTCACTCCGGGGGAGATCAGCGAAGTGCTGGGCAAGTCGGAAAAGTGCAGCTTTCCGTCCGGTTCCTACATTGTCAAAGAAGGCAATATTGGCTCCCAGATGTACATCATTCTCAGTGGCGAGGCACGTGTATTCAAGGATAGTCGAGACGGGCCACTGGTCCTCGCCCGTCTGGTCGCGGCCGACAGCTTTGGCGAGATGGCGCTGGCGGACAATGAAGCGCGCAGCGCCAGTGTGAAGGCGGATTCGGATTGCGTGCTGGTCCGCATCAACGACAAGGTGATCAATTCACGTGCCGAGATCGGCCTCAAGGTTTATCGCAATATTGCCAAATTGCTTTCCGCACGATTGCGTGAAGCAGATGAGTTGCTGGCGTGGCGACTGTAGATATTTGCTGCCTGCGCACGCTTTGATAGCCAGAAAACTCGGCGTTGGCAAGACGGCGAATTGACTATTTGACCTCCATCGCGACTCTTTTCTTTCACCAGTTCAGTCTGGCGGCACCGTTGTTCGCTCTGGTGGCGCTTGGCTACACGCTGATTCGCGGTGCCCACTGGCCAAAGTCGGTAGCCGATGCGCTCAACCGCTTCGTCTTTCAGGTCGCTCTGCCAGCCATGCTGTTTCGCATGATGAGCGACATGTCGAACCTGCCACCGGTCGATTCACGCGTGCTGCTCGCTTACTTTGGAAGTTGCCTGATTGTTTTCCTCATCGGCCGGCTGGTTGCATGGCGGGTTTTTCGACTAAATGGTGTGGAGCAATCGGTATTCGGCCAGGGTGGCGTGTTTTCCAATATCGTATTGCTTGGCATACCCCTGGCCAAAACCACTTTGGGCGATGCGTCAATGCCCTCGGTTGCGCTGGTGGTGGTGTTCAACGCGATGATTTTGTGGACCCTGGTGACGGTGTCGGTCGAATGGGCCAGGCACGGCGAGTTTTCACTCGTGGGTTTGGGCAAGATGATCAGGGGCGTGGTGACCAATCCCATCGTTGCCTCGATTGTGGGCGGCACTCTTTACGGAACGGCCGGCCTGCATATCCCCGCGATGATCGATGCGCCGCTGGCCATGATCTCGCACGCGGCGGCACCCATGGCATTGATCGCCCTGGGCATGAGCCTGGCGGAATACGGCATTCGCGCCGCCTGGCAACAAAGTGCGGCCATTTGTGCGCTCAAACTCCTGGTGCAACCGCTTGTTGTCTGGTTACTGGCACGCCTGTTCGGTTTGCCGCCGATTGAGACGGCAGCGGTGGTGATGCTGGCTTCGCTGCCGGTGGGCGCCAATGTGTACCTGATGTCGCGTCAATTTGGCGCGCTGGAAGGGCCGGTGGCGGCCAGCATGGTCATCTCGGCGGCGATTTCCGCGGTGAGCACACCGCTGATCCTGACTCTGGTGACGCAGCTGTAGTTGTTGGACTTTGTTGCCTGTACAGGCAAGATCGATGGATACCTGCGGTCAGATACAGGTCAGGAACGGTTCAGTTTCCGTCGATGGTTTCCAGCGATCGGGTGCGCCAATCCAGTACCGAAGTGCGCATGAACATCTTCTCGGCCAGTTGCGGAAAATCACGACGGATAACACTTGCCGCGAACCCGGAAAGGAAGCGGGATTTGAGCTCTGCACGGGCGCGATCCACGCCGATTTCATCGTAGGGTACCGAGGCGAGCAGGAGAAATCCGTCGTCGGGGATGCGTCCGGTTTCCATGTTGTTGCTGATTATTCCGGCCGCCTTGCTGATCGGTTCGGCCAGATTCGGACTGTAGGGGCCAACTATCAGGGCGGTGTTGGGTGTGTGCAGAAAGTCGAAGCCTCGTCCCAGACAGATCATCCATTCGCGGTGCTCAATGTCGAGTGCGCGCGACACCTGCCGCACCTGGGCAATGCGTTCCAGGTTGCCTTCCAGCAGTGGCAGCAGGTCTTCACGAATCTGGTCCGGCATGTCCGGCAGCAGCGCGGCAAGCCGGGGCGCCAGCGACGGACCGTCGCTGGGCGCAAGGGTTGAAAGATCGAGCTTTTCCTTGTTGTCACCGTGCAGGATAAGCGCGTCTTCGTCGGTCTCGAAGCCGCACACCAGTGGATAAACCGTGCCGTGCCCACTGCCGAAAATATGCTCGATCTGACGCTTGATGGCGTAGGTGTGGTCCGTCGCGGCGGCGGTGTCGTAGTCGAATCCGGCGCAACCGCGCTGGGGATCGCCTTTGGAGTAGTGGTACGTGATGAGAATCAGCACGCGTCGGCCCTGACCGACCATGCGCTGCACGTAGTGCGCTAGCACTTCGCCCAAATGGGGCCAGCCCAGGTCGAACATGCCACCCAGATTGCGGAAGGGTTGAATGATGCCCGGCGGTGTATGGGTCGCGACCGATAAATTGACGCGGCCGTCCATACACTTCAATGCGGCGATCGCCGTCGGGTGTTCGACCAGATAGCGTCTGCGCGCCAGCCAGGCCTCGGCGTCGGAGAATGTCTCCGAATGGCGGTTGGCCAACTCGACCAGCCAGTTGATGCGCTCGTTGATTGATTTGCGGTGAATGTCCACGCGACTCCTCCCGAAATACAATTCCCCAACAGAGATGCTACTCGTCAGTCTTGATGCGATCCCGCGCCCGCTGCTTGGCTGCAATGTACTCCGAGTGTGGCACATACAGCAGATCAGCGATCTTGCGCATGAAGTGCTGCTCGTGTGCATCGAGATGACCGTCGGCATAGGCCACCTGCCACATGTATTCGACTACCCAGGCTTTCTGTTCGCCGTCGAAGGACTGGTTGATGAGCGAGGTGAACTGGAAATAGTCGGTCGCCTGCTGCGCTTCTTCTTTGGCCAGCGCCATGAGTTCGGCAACCTGATTCTCCTCCAGAGCAAACTGAGTCTGCAAAGCATTCGCTACCGAGTTAATTTCGTCGGCCGTGACGGTCGCATCCATGCGCATCATTTCCATCAGCAGCGCCGCCGTTGCCACATGCAGCGCGCGATCGGATGCACCGCCCGAGGCCTTGGCGTCGGGTTCAATTACCTGGGCAAAGAATCTCTTGATGCCGTTTATCATTTTTCTTCCTGTGCAATCACAAGCAGTCGGTCAACCAAAAAGCCTCACCACGGAGTACACGGAGAGCACGGAGACAGGCGAATCTGTCTTTGCGTCTGATTTCTCCGTGACCTCCGTGTACTCCGTGGTGATCATTAGACTTTCCACCCAATTCCCGACCACTGATAGCAGTGTTGGCCCGCAATCGAGCCAGCATCTTACCCCGGCATTGAGGAGAGGCCGGGTTGTCGGCTATAGTTCGCCGTGTTACCAGCGCCGACTTTTCCATATGAATGCCGCTTCAGCCAAAGAACACCGACTGACATTGCCAGAAGTGATTGACGCCCTGGTTGCCGATGGGTTGATCGATCCGGAAGAGGCTGGCAAGTTCAAACAGGAGCGACGCTATTTCAAGGGTGATGCCAATCCCCTGGTGGTGATTGCCGAACAGCACTGGAAGTCGCTTTTGCCGCCGCATCGATTGCTCGATCTGGATGGCCTGACGCAGTGGCTGGCGAAATGGTCGGGTCTGGAGTTCATGCATATTGATCCGCTGAAAATCAATTTTTCAGCAGTGACAGAGGTGATGAGCAACACCTACGCCACGCGCTATCGGATTCTGCCGGTGGAGGTCAAGCCTCACGAGGTGGTGATCGCGACCGCCGAGCCCTTCCAGCGAGCCTGGGAAGAAGAGATGAAGCCGGTGCTGCGCAAGGACATCCGGCGCGTCATCAGCAACCCGGTCGATATCTCGCGCTATCTGGTGGAGTTCTACAACCTGGCCAAATCGATCAAGGGCGCGATGAATCGGGGTGATGTGACCGGTGGTGGCTCGAACTTCGAGCAGCTGGTCGAGCTGGGCAAGAATAAAAAGCAGTTCGACGCCAACGACCAGCATATCGTGACCATCGTCGACTGGCTCTGGCAGTATGCTTTCGAGCAGCGAGCCTCGGATATTCATGTCGAGCCGCGGCGCGATCTGGGCATCGTGCGTTTCCGTATCGACGGCGTTTTGCATCAGGTGTACCAGATACCGATGGCGGTGCTGAACGCCATGACCAGTCGCATCAAGATTCTTGGCCGCATGGACGTGGTCGAAAAACGCCGTCCGCAAGACGGACGAATCAAGACGAGAACGCCGGACGGCCAGGAAGTTGAGCTGCGCCTGGCGACCCTGCCGACGGTATTTGGCGAAAAGCTGGTGATGCGGATTTTCGATCCCGAAGTGCTGGTCCGGGATTTCTCCGAGCTCGGCTTCGCCGATGAAGAGTCCGCGACGTGGCGCAGCATGTCATCCCAACTCAACGGCATCATTCTGGTCACTGGGCCAACGGGTAGCGGCAAAACGGTGACCCTGTATTCGACACTGAAGAGCCTGGCCACGCCGGAAGTGAACGTATGCACTCTGGAAGATCCGATCGAGATGATCGAGGGCTCCTTCAATCAAGTGCAGATACTGCCGGACATCGGCATGGGCTTTGCCGAGGGGATTCGCTCCCTGATGCGGCAGGACCCGGACATCATCATGGTTGGCGAGATTCGCGATCTGGAGACGGCCGACATGGCGATTCAGGCGGCGCTGACCGGCCATCTGGTGCTGTCGACATTGCACACCAATGATGCACCCTCGGCAATGACCCGGTTGATTGAGCTCGGTGTGCCGCCCTATCTGCTGTCGGCGACGGTGCTCGGTGTCATGGCGCAGCGCCTGATTCGTACACTGTGCCCACATTGCAAACAGGCCGGCGGTATGCGTGCCGAAGATGAAATCGCCTGGACCGCGCTGGTATCGCCCTGGAAATCCAGCAAACCGAGCAAGCTCTATCATCCGGTGGGTTGTCTTGAGTGCCGCATGACGGGTTACAAGGGGCGCGTCGGGATCTACGAGATCATGCCGATCTCGAATGAGATGAAGGGCCTTATTGCGGAAGGCGCGGAGCTGGGCAAGTTGCGCGAGCAGGCCATGCGCGAAGGTATGAAGCCGCTACGCATCGCCGGGGCAAGAAAGGTTGCAGCGGGACTGACAACCATTGCCGAAGTCATCAAGGTGGCCCCGCCGATTTACGACAAAGGCAAGTGAGTCAGTCGGGAGTGGGCTCTTATGCGTCCAGAAGACCTTGAACTGCTGCTGACTCGCACCATGCCTTTTGGCAAATACAAGGGACGGGTGATCGCCGATCTGCCAGGCAATTACCTGACTTGGTTTGCCCGCGAGGGTTTTCCGCCCGGTGAGATAGGACGTCTGCTTGCCTTGATGCAGGAAATGGATCACAACGGTTTGAGCTCGCTGCTCGATCCGCTGAGGGCACCACGTTCTCGCAGTCAGGCAGCAGAAAGCGTCGATCAACCATGAAAGGCCAAAGCGTCGACGCAAGTTTTCGGCGGCGCTTTTATTCCGGCTGGATGCCGTTTGCCCGCGACTTGCGGCAAGTATTCAAATCGATCGGCGCAGTAATCGAGTTGTCCACAAGAAACGGGATCTCCGCGAGTTTTCGCGAACGCATCATGCTCGTGGTCACCGGTGTTAATCGCTGCCGTCATTGCGCCTACGGACACGAGTTGCTGGCCCGAAGAGCAGGTCTGACTCGACTGGAAATCGCGACTTTGTTGTCTTTGGATCTGGAAGTTTGTCCGGATGAAGAGATCCCCGGTCTGCAATTTGCCATTCACTGGGCCGAGCGCGACGGGCTACCGACAGCGGAGGCCATTTCCGAACTGGTTGCAGCCTATGGCCAAGGCATTGCGCGTCAAATTGAGGCAGCTACCTTGATGATTCATGTCGGAAATCGCATAGGCAACACGTTTGACTACGTGCTCTGCGGGGTATCGCACGGACGCTTCGGACTGTTGCCTGGCGAGCGCGAAGCGCCGCCTCGCGCCACTTTGCTGGGCAGAGCTGGGCAAGAGTAGCCGCAGGGGGCGAAACCGACTTTTATGCCCGTATCCGGAAGCGACACCCGCCAGAACATAGATCCGGTTCTGCGATTCCTTGATCGAGGGCCGATTGTCGTTCTAACCGGTGCCGGGTTGAGTACCTCCAGCGGGATCCCGGCGTATCGGGATCGCGACGGCAACTGGCAGCACTCGAAACCCATTGAGCACAAGGAATTCATTGATTCCGAAGACGTGCGCCAGCGTTATTGGGCGCGCAGTTTTCTCGGGTGGCCCACCGTCGGCCTGGCGAAACCGACTCGTGGTCATGAAACATTGGCCCATCTTGAGTCCTTGGGCCGGATTGCGCTGACCATTACTCAGAATGTGGATGGCCTGCACCAGAAGGCCGGCAGTCGATCGGTACTTGAACTCCACGGGGGGCTGCATCGGGTTGCCTGTCTTCGCTGCCAGCGGGTACTTCAGCGTGCCGCGGTCCAGGAGTGGATGCGCGAGGCAAACCCGGATATTGCGCCTGATGTGAGCGGCCTGGCGCCGGACGGCGATGCGTTCGCCTCAGAGAGTCTGTATCGTTCGTTTTGTGTTCCCGTGTGTCCGGACTGCGAAGGAGTCCTGAAACCCGATGTCGTGTTTTTCGGTGATTTCGTGCCCAGGGATCGAGTCGATGCCTGCATGACTGCTATCGACTCGGCGCGAGGCGTTCTGGTAGTCGGGTCATCCCTGATGGTCTATTCAGGATTCCGTTTTATCGACTACGCCCATCGCCAGGTCAAGCCGATCATGGCGATCAACCTTGGGCGCACTCGTGCCGACCACTTGTTCGGTACAAAAATCGAACAGGACTGCGACGAGTTTCTAAGTTGTTTGAGATTGCAAATGGGCTGATTCCGTTAATCGCGTCGCGTCAATACGATTTTCCGCCCTCTCCGTAAAACGGCGGCGTGCGACCGACCAGACTTTCAAGCAGGGTCAGTTCGGCATCGGTATGGTTGATGACGCCCGCCGGCACCATCATTTTTGCCATCTTCATGTCGTTGTGGATGTACATCGGTTTGTCGTGATGCCAGGTGTTGTAGCGCTCGCTTTCCTGTGGTGCGGCGGTCGGCGTTAGTTCGACACTGCCATAGCAAAGACAGAAGTAGGTGCGTGATTTGGCGCCCTTGCTTTCGTCTTCAATGTAACAGCCGGTACCGCGAATGCCGATGGTGGCCGTTGATGTCTGAATCGTTCGCGCACCCTTGCCGAATACAGAGAGAATTCTTCCCGTCACGACACGCATCAGATTCTGCAGCGCGTCGCTGCCGAAGTTCACCGTGGTGAGTTCCCGCTGCATAAAGGCGTCTTTGCCGATGACATAGATCGCCTCGCTGTCGCGGCCAGTAACGATGGTATCGCCTGCTTGCAGTAGTTGGCCTTCTTTCGCCAGTTTGTGATTGACGATCACTTCACCGCGGACCCTGTTGAGTCCGGGACGGATTGGAACCTCGCCCTTGGCCAGTGCTTCGCTGATCAATCCGGAAATTCCGGCCGGGCCGAGCAGGCCGGCGGCAGCCATGGCTTTCAACAATTGGCGGCGCTGTTCCATTGCACTTCCTTTCACTTATTGAGTTCGCGCATGGCGCGCTCCAGGCCGGCGAGCGTCAGTGGGAACATGCGGTTGTTGAAAATGGTGCGAATCAGTTCGATCGAATGACGATAGTCCCACAAACGCTCCGGCTCGGGGTTGAGCCATACCGCTCGCGGCCAAGTATCCAGCATGCGCTGCAGCCATGTCGCACCGGCTTCCTCGTTTGAATATTCGACCGAGCCGCCGGCTTGCAGGATCTCATAGGGACTCATGGTGGCGTCGCCGACCACCACCACCTTGTAGTCTTCGCCGTACTTGTGCATTACGTCCCAGAGAGGGAATCGTTCGCCGTGGCGACGCCGATTGTCTTTCCACACATAGTCGTAGATGCAGTTGTGGAAGTAGAAATACTCGAGATGCTTGAATTCGCTTTTTGCCGCGGAAAAGAGTTCCTCGCAGACCTTGATGTGGTCATCCATCGAGCCGCCGATATCGAGGAAGAGCAGCACCTTGACCTTGTTGTGGCGCTCGGGGCGCATCTTGATGTCCAGCCAGCCGGCGTTGCGCGCGGTGCCGGTGATGGTGCCGTCGAGATCAAGTTCGTCCTCGGCGCCCTCGCGGGCAAAGCGGCGCAGTCGGCGCAAGGCAATCTTGATGTTGCGCGTACCCAGCTCCACGGTGTCGTCGAGATTGCGGTATTCACGGTTCTCCCAGACCTTGATCGGGGTGCGATTACCTGCCGATTCACCGCCGATGCGGATGCCTTCCGGGTGATAGCCGCCATGG
>JAIPCF010000084.1 GCA_021738385.1 Sulfuritalea sp.
TGGGCGATGCCTTGGTGCACGAGAATCCGCGCCTTCAGACGCGTATCAACCAATTGCTGGATCGCATCGATGCCACGCTCAAGCAGTGTCTGAAAGTAGCGGCAGCGCAGGGCGCATTGGCGGCCGACCATGATTTCGGCGCGCATGCCGATTTGCTGGTCTGCTATGCCGTGGGTCGCTGGCAACGCTTCGTAAAAAGCGGCTTCAAGGATGACCCGCTGGCCAACTGGCCAGCTCAGTGGCCGATTCTGGCGCGCTGATCACAACCGGCGCCGTTACCTGCCCGCGCAGCGGAATCTCAGGTACGCAAAGCGGCCAGCGCCGAGATTTAGCGTTTCAATAGTGCCGCCGCCTCCAGCGCGAAATAGGTCAATATGCCATCGCAGCCTGCGCGCTTGAACGACAGCAGCGCTTCCATCATCACGGCATCGTTGTCCAGCCAGCCGTTTTGTGCGGCGGCTTTGAGCATCGCGTATTCGCCACTGACCTGATAGGCGTAGGTGGGCACGCCAAAAGCATCCTTGACTCGCCGCACAATGTCCAGATACGGCATGCCGGGCTTCACCATCACCATGTCGGCGCCTTCGTCGATATCCATGCCGACTTCGCGCAGGGCTTCATCGCTATTGCCCGGGTCCATCTGGTAGGTGAATTTGTTGCCCTTGCCCAGGTTGCCAGCAGAGCCGACCGCATCGCGGAAAGGACCATAAAACGCCGAAGCATATTTCGCCGAATAGGCGAGGATGCGCGTGTGAATCAGTTTTTCGGCGTCGAGCGTTTGGCGAATGCGGCCGATGCGCCCATCCATCATGTCCGACGGCGCAACCACATCCGCTCCGGCGCGCGCATGGCATAGCGCCTGTTTTGCCAGTGCCTCCAGCGTTTCGTCGTTCATCACGTAGGCGCGCGGATCAGACGGGTCGATCAGACCATCCTGACCGTGGCTGGTGTAGGGGTCCAGCGCCACGTCGGTGATTACACCGAGCTCGGGAAACTCCTGTTTGAGTCGTGCCACCACGGTGGGCACCAGTCCGGCGGGATTCCAGGCCTCTTCCGCTCCAGGCGTTTTAAGGCTGACATTCACCACCGGAAACAAGGCCATGGCCGGTATTCCCAGTTTCAGGGCTTTTTCAGCAACCGGTAGCAAGCGATCCAGCGAGACGCGCTCAACCCCGGGCATTGACGCCACGGCTTCGGTGCGGCCCGCACCCTCCAGAACAAATACCGGATAGATGAAATCGTCGGCAGTTAGTGAGTGCTCGCGCATCAGGCGCCGCGAGAAGTCGTTACGGCGCATGCGGCGCATCCGCGAACCGGGAAATACACCTTTTGGAATCATTGGTTTAGCCTTGAAAAATAGTTTGAAAAATGCTTGAACTTTAACGCACTCGTCTTATCATATTAACCAGATGGTGGCGGACTGATGTTCGTACCGTCTCCCGCTTCACCTCCCTGAGCGGGTACCTTGGTTCTTCAAGGTGTTTTGCCCTCGGCCTTCTCCCCTTTGGTCGAGGGCTTTTATTTTGGCGAAGCCAAAATAAAAGCCCTGTGGGCAAATTATATGAGCTATCCCCCCGACCCCCTTTCAAGAAAGGGGGTGACCGAACAGGCTGACTGCGTCAGCTATTGGAATCGACGGACCCATCATCACTCAACCAGTTGCCCACCACCTTCTCCGTTTCCTCCATGCCCGTCTTCTTCAGGCTGGAGAACATCTGCACCGTTATCTGCTCGCCAAATTTGGCTAGGGCCGCGCGGGTTTCGTTCAAAGTTTTGGTTTGTTCCTGGCGGCCAAGTTTGTCCGACTTGGTCAGCAGGCAATGAATCGGTCTTCCGGTCGAGCCAAACCAGCCAATCATTTTCCAGTCGAGTTCGGTGAGCGGGCGACGCGAATCCATGATCAATACCAACCCGACAAGATTGGAACGGCGCGTCAGGTAGTGTTCCAGCAGTCCCTGCCATTGCAGACGCACCGCCAACGGCACCTGAGCATAGCCGTAGCCTGGCAAATCGACCAGCGCCGCACCATTTTTCATCCTAAACAGGTTGATGAGCTGGGTTCGCCCCGGCGTCTTGGAGACAAAAGCAAGTCGAGTATGGCCGACCAAGGTGTTGATGGCGCTGGATTTTCCTGAGTTGGATCGACCGGCAAAGGCAATTTCAGGGCCATGAGGCGCGGGCAAGCCGCTGGGCTGGGCGACGGAAATTTCGAAAGTAGCGTGACGGAACAGGGGCATGGGAAATACGCGTAAGGCAGGCCGGCAAGGGCTTGGCATGCAGAAATCGGGTGAGCTGGGATAGAATATCAGGTTTACAATTTCCGAATCCCGGAGTTTCCGAGGAGTTTTCTTCATGAAGCGTTTCCAGCTCAGTTACCTACTTTCTTTCCTGTGCGCGATGACCGCTTTCAGCGCGCATGCATCCGACGCCCACAAAGTCGTTGCCAAAGGCGATGCTGCGCGAGGCCAGGCAATTGCCTCCACAGTTTGCGTCGCTTGCCACGGCCCCGATGGCAACAGCCCACTTGCTGTTAATCCCAAGCTGGCCGGCCAGCATGCCGAATATCTGCTCAAGCAGATGATGAATTTCAAGACTCCCGAGGGCAAACAGCCTGAGCGCGTCAGTGCCATCATGAACGGCATGATCGCCGCTTATGACGAAGGCCAGATGCGCGATTTGTCAGCCTACTTTGCGGCGCAGACCCAAAAAGGCGAAGCAGCGACAAACAAAGCAACCGTCGAACTCGGACAGAAGCTGTATCGCGCGGGTGATCAGGCCAAGGGATTGCCCGCCTGTGCGGCATGCCACGGACCGGCGGGTGCCGGAATGCCTGCGCAATATCCGCGCATCGGCGGGCAGTTTGCCGAATACACCGAGGCACAGTTAAAGGGTTTCCGCGAGGGCAGTCGCGCCAACGACCCGAACAAGATGATGCGCATGGTGGCGATCAAAATGACCGACGCTGAAATCAAGGCGGTGTCCGACTACATCGCCGGTTTGCACTGACTCGCAGCGGATTAAGTAAGAAAATGGCCCGGGAATCCCGGGCCATTTTTTTGTCTTCTTCCGTTGGAACGGGGGAGGTGGTATCCCATTCGCACTAGTTCGCGCGTCCTCCACTGACGCGCACGATCCCCGCCAAATCGCATTGCTGCTCGATTTCGACCAGGCCCGCTTGCTGCAGCAAGTCATGGACAGCCTTGGCCTGATCGTAGCCGTGTTCCAGTAAAAGCCACCCGCCGGCGGCCAGATGTCTTGGCGCCTCGGCAATGATGCGACGCAGGTCCGCGAGGCCATCGACCCCGCTTGCCAGGGCAGTTACCGGTTCGTGGCGCAAATCGCCGACGCCGAGGTGTGAATCGGAAGCCGCTATGTAGGGTGGGTTGGCGACGATCAGCTCGAATTGCTCGCCTGCAAGCTCGGCAAACCAGTCGCTTTGCAGCAGTCGCAGCCGTGCTCCGAGTCGCTCCGCGTTTGCTTCGGCCACTTTGAGCGCAGTAGCGGAGGCATCAACGGCGGTGACGCTCAGCGACAGCAATTCCAGAGCCAGCGTGATGGCTATGCAGCCGCTGCCGGTACCCAGATCGAGGACGCGAGGATCCGGACTTGCCGTGTCGCCATCGCCGAGTTTTTGCAGTCCCAGTTCAACCAGCAATTCCGTCTCCGGCCGCGGGATCAGTACCGCATTTGAAACTACAAACGTGCGTCCGAAAAATTCCCGCCGACCCAACAGGTAAGCGATGGGTTCTCCTCCGGTCCGGCGCGCCACCAGCGAGGCAAAGTGCAAGAGTGAGTCTTCGCCCAGCACTTCGTCGTGGTGGGCAATCTGCCAGGCAGCCGATTTGCCCAGCACATGACCGAGCAGCAGTCGCGCTTCACTGGCGGGAAGTTTGCCTCGCGCTGCCTCCAATGCCGCGGCGATGGTGCTCATTCGGACAGCGCGGCGAGCAATTCGGCCTGGTGTTCGGCTGTCAAACCATTGACCAACTCATCGAGATCGCCATCCATGATGGCGTCGATCTTGTATAGCGTCAGATTGATGCGGTGATCGGTAATCCGCCCTTGCGGAAAGTTGTAGGTGCGAATGCGCTCGGAGCGATCGCCCGATCCGATCAGCGATTTGCGCTGCGACGCGATCGACTGTTGTTGTTCGCGCTGTTTGGCGTCATTGATGCGCGCTGCCAGCACCGCCAATGCCTGGGCCTTGTTGCGATGCTGTGACCGGTCGTCCTGGCATTCGACCACGATCCCGGTCGGCACATGGGTGATGCGCACCGCCGAATCGGTCTTGTTGATGTGCTGACCACCGGCGCCCGAGGCGCGAAAAGTATCGATGCGTAAATCGGCCGGGTTGATGTCGATATCGACCAGTTCATCAGCCTCCGGCATGACCGCGACAGTGCAGGCAGAGGTATGGATGCGGCCCTGGGTTTCGGTCACCGGCACGCGCTGTACGCGATGTCCGCCCGATTCGAACTTGAGTTTGGAGTAGGCACCGTTGCCCTCAACGCGGGCGATGATCTCGCGGAAGCCGCCAAGGTCGGATTCGCTGCGCGAAATGATCTCCACTTTCCAGCGCTGGCGCTCGGCATAGCGGCTGTACATGCGGAACAGATCGGCGGCAAATAGCGCCGATTCGTCGCCGCCGGTGCCGGCGCGGATTTCCAGAAACAGATTCTTGTCATCGTTGGGATCCTTGGGCAGCAGGGCGCGCTGCAGCTCGGCTTCCAGTCTTGTCATTTCGGCGCTGGCGGATTCCTGCTCGGCGATGGCGAGTTCCTTCATTTCCGGATCGCCGAGCATTTCGGCCGCGCCCGAAAAGTCGGCGCTGGCGCTACGGTAAGTATGGAAGAGTTCCACGATTGGCTCAATCTCGGCACGTTCCCGGGTCAGTTTGCGGTAACTGTCCATGTCGCGTGCGGCGTGCTCGCCGCCCAGCAGGCCGTCGATTTCGGCCAGGCGTTCGCTCAGGTTTTCTAGCTTGTCGAGGATGCTTTTTTTCATGGGATGGAAGGCTGGGTACCGGTCGAAGGCGGTGGTGGTTCAAGATCAGTGGAGTTGCTGCTGCGGGCGATGTGGTGAATGCTGTTACGCACGTCGGCCGCCAGCAGCAATTCGGTCTGTGCGGCTGCCAGACGGATGCGTTCGTCGAAGTGCAGTTTGCCGCCAAGGCCGACTTGAAGCAGATCGGCATCGATCAGATTGCGAATCACATTGGAAAACATCAGTTTTTCGGGAAACTCGGCGGAGTTGAATTCATAAAGCATGGTCAGTCGCTGCGCCAACAGAAGCGTTGCATCTTCCAGTTCGGCCCGCTTGAGCTGGCCGCTACCGTGATGTTGCAGCAAGGCCAGGGTGAGGAATTGCCGCTCCAGCGTCGGGCGGATGACTTCGCCCAGTTGCCGCAGTTCCGGACTGGCCTCGCTATTGGGCGGTGGTGCGCGCAGGATAGCGTTCTGATCATCACTGAGTATCAAACCGCGCTGAAGCAAGACCGACACAGTGAGGTCAATCTGAGCATCGAGCTGCTCGGCTTCCCAAGGCAGGAATAGTTCGGCGCGCAGCAACCAATAGATGCCTTTGATCGCATCTTTGGTGCGTTCTCGCGTGAGCAGTCGATTGTGGCTGAGCAGACAGGCCAGGATGGCCGGCAAGGCAAGCAGATGCAGTATGTTGTTGCGGAAATAGGTCAGCAGCGCGGCTTGCTGCTCAGAGGCCCGGATCAAGTCGCCCAGCGGATGAGGACTGCATTCCACCAGGTCAAGCCTGCGCACGTAATCAATGACTTCGCCGGCCGGCAGACTGCAGTTCACGATGCTGTCGCTGTAGGAAATCTCGCTCAGCAGGTGCTGAATCATCTCGATCTGCTTTTGCAACAAGCGCAGATCGGCAGCGTGCTTTGGCGTCGACAGCAAGGTCACGGCCAGCAGGTTCACCGGGTTGATGACCGCAGTAGCGTTGATGCCGCGCGCCAGCTCTAGCGCTGTCGCGTCCACCGCAGCACGCAGCCAGGGCGCTTGGGTGTCGAAGTTCTCTTCACGCCATGCCGGATGGTGCGTGTCGAGAAAATCAGCCAGTGGTAGCGGTCGGCCGAAGTTCACATGTACCTTGCCGAAGTTTCGCTTCAACAGTTTTGCGGCGCTCAGCAGACCTGTCAGTGATTCTGATTTCTTGGGTTTGCCGTGCAGTTCGGCCAGATAGCTGCCGCCTTCCATCAGCTTCTCGTAACCGATGTACACAGGAATGAAGACCAGTGGCCGGGAGCGGCTGCGCACGAAGCTTTGCACGGTCATGGCCAGAATTCCAGCCTTTGGCGAAAGAGTGCGCCCGCTGCGACTGCGCCCACCCTCGATAAAGTATTCGATGGGAAAGCCACGATCGATCATTAGATGCAGATACTCGAGAAACACCGATGCGTACAAGGGTTCACCCTTGATCTTGCGGCGCAGGAAAAACGCACCCGAGCGGCGCAGTATTGAGCCGACTATCGGCAGGTTCAGGTTGGCGCCCGCGGCGATGTGCGGCACCATCAGCCCGCGGTTGAAGATGATGTAAGAGAGCAGCAGATAGTCCACGTGACTGCGGTGGCAGGGCACGTAGACAATGCCGTGCCCCGGCGCAACGTCGGTAACGCGCTCGAAGTGGTGCACTTCCACCCCGTTGTACACCTTGTTCCAGACCCAGGTCAGGAACAAGGAAAAAGCCCGAACCACGGAATAGTTGTAGTCCGATGCAATTTCCAGCGCGAACTCTTGGGCCTTTTTGTCTGCGGCAAGCAGTGATATCGATTTGCTGGTCGCTTCGAGAGCAACCGCTTCGCGCACCGGGGGCGTGCTCAGCAAACTGTGAAGCTGCGTGCGGCGATGCGAAAGGTCTGGGCCGATCGCAATTTCTCGCTGACGGCGGAAATGTACCCGCAGGATACGACCCAGCTTGCGCACGGCGTGAGGCTCGTCGATGTCTTCACTGAGGAGTTCGCGCAGGGAAATCGGCGCGTTGAATCGAACCACGGTGTGGCGACCATGGATCAGCATGGCAAACAGATGCCGGAAGTGGCTGACGGATTGCCAGGTTTCGGCAAACAGCGCCTTCAGTATCGAATCCTGTTTGTTCGGCTCGCGCCCCCAAAGCACCGTCACCGGCACCAGTTGGACATCGAATTGCGGGTTGGCGAAGGCCGTTCTGATCAAGGCCTTCATCAGCGACGAATGCGTGCTGCGCGGATTCAATGTGTAGCGCCCGCTGGGATTGCGCGACAGAAAAAAGAACGAGCGTCGTGCGGTGAAAACCGGGTCTTGCAGCGGACGCAGAGCCGGTGGCAGGCCCATTTGCCTGCACTCGTGATCCAGCACCAGCAAATTTGAAAGATAGCGCTCGTCAAGCACATAGCAGACGGGCAGCTCGGCTTGCAGCGCGAGCATCTCGGGCGTTTCCGGGAAAACCTGGGTGCGCGTGCCCAAGTAAAGCAGCCGACGAAACAGGTCGAGTGTCCAGCCGGGAAAATCGAAGTAGGGCAGCTTGCTCACGGGCGGCCGGGTCAGCGCCCGGGCGATAGATGCGCGGGCACGCAGCTACTCCCCGGACTTGAGGCGATAAATGCGGGAAATAAGCGTCGAGACTTCAGCGCGTTCAGTGCCTTCCGCCTGATTCAAGGCATGGGTTGGGGCGTGCAATAGCTTGTTGGTAATGCCGTGGGAAAGGGCGTCGAGTACTTTGGCAGGATCATCGCCGCGTGCCAGGAGCTTGAGGGCATGCTCCAGTTCGTGACGGCGAGCGCGTTCGGCGGAGTCTCTCAGGGCACGGATGGTGGGCACCGTCTCTCTCGATTCCAGCCAGTGCAGAAAACCGGACACGCGCTCGGTGATGATGGCCTCGGCCTCGACCACGGCGGCCTGGCGCGACTCCAGGCCGGATTCGACAATCTGGCCGAGATCATCGAGGGTGTAGAGAAATACATCGTCCAGTCGATTGACTTCCGCTTCGATATCGCGCGGTACGGCAAGATCAACCATGACCATCGGTCTGTGGCGACGGGCTTTCAGCGCGCGTTCGACCATGCCAAGACCGATGATGGGGAGCGAGCTTGCGGTGCAGGAGACCACGATGTCGTATTCCGGCAGGCGCTCGCCGAGCTGTTCGAGACGCATGGAATCGCCGGAAAAACGCGTGGCCAAATCGGCGCCACGGTCCAGCGTGCGATTGGCGATGGTCAGTCGCTTGGGTTTGTGGGCGGCAAAATGTGCGGCACACAATTCAATCATCTCGCCGGCGCCGATGAACAAGACTTTCTGTGCGGCGATGCTGTCGAAAATCCGCGCGGAAAGGTGTACGGCGGCGGCTGCCATCGATACTGTATTGGCACCGATCGCGGTGGTTGAGCGCACTTCCTTCGCCACGGCAAAAGTGCGTTGGAACAATTTGCTCAGCAGGGTACCGAGTGTTCCCGCTTCTTCTGCGTCTCGCGCGGCCTGCTTCATCTGCCCCAGGATCTGCGGCTCGCCCAATACCATCGAATCGAGCCCGGCGGCAACGCGGAACATGTGGCGCACGGCATCCTGCTGCGGATACTGGTACAGGTAAGGGTTGATGTTCTGCGGCGAGAGCGAGTGATACTCGGCGAGCCAGTCCGCCGCGACTTGCGGCTGTTCCGCCGCGCAATAGAGCTCGGTACGATTGCAAGTGGACAAAATTGCAGCTTCGCGTACCGTCTTGGCCCGCAACAGGTCGTGCAGGGCCAGCCCCATTTGAGTGGGGTCAAACGCCACCTGCTCGCGAACTGCCAGCGGGGCCGTATGATGGTTGATGCCCAAAGCGAACAACTGCACGGCGATATGACCTTGAGACGAAAAAATCCAACGTTTGGCGAGCTTTGTGAAGGCTGCAAGCGGTTGAAGCCATTGCTTGCCAGAAGCTAAAATGGTCGATAGCAAGCATTAGAAACCGATAAAGCCTAAACAACAAGCCTGAACACACCCGACTGCACGGAACTCCAAGCGTTCGCGCTGGCCAGATCAGCATTATATTGGGGCAGCGCAGCATTCGGAAGAAGGGGGTGCGTTGTGGGACCCTGGCGATTCCGGCGATATCGGAGACGCTTGTAGCATTAGAAGGGTTCGAATCAGCTTTCAATCAATTAGCCAGGGAGACGTGATGACTCGAATTCAAGCCGGTATCAACGCCCCCGTCCCTTCGCTCGCGCGTTATCTGTTTCTGGTTGCCATTCCCGGAGCCGACGTGCATGGTGCCTTGCAGAAATTGGCCGAATTGGTAGATGGTGAGCACAGTGTGGTTGGCTTGGGGCGATCACTGGTGCTGTTACTCGGCTGTGAAGTCGCCGGATTGAGTGTCTTTCCGCGCTCTTCTGGCTCGGGTATCGAGCTGCCATCGACGCCGGTCGATCTGTGGTGCTGGTTGCGTGGCGATGATCGCGGCGAACTCATGCATCGTGCTCGAGGAATCGAAAAAGCTCTGTCTGGCGCCTTTCGCCTGCAGCAGACTATTGATGCCTTCCAGTATGGATCGGGACGCGACCTGACCGGCTATGAGGATGGCACCGAAAATCCAAAAGCTGAGGCCGCCTATAAATCCGCGTTTGTCCAGGGGCAGGGTAGAGGGCTGGATGGCGCCAGCTTTGTCGCGGTTCAGCAATGGCTCCACGATTTTGACAGTTTTGAGGCCATGAGCAGCGATGAGCAGGACAACACCATCGGCCGCCGCCGCAGCGACAACGAAGAGCTCGACGATGCGCCATCGTCGGCCCACGTCAAGCGCACGGCTCAGGAAAGCTTTGATCCGGAAGCCTTTGTGCTGCGCCGTTCGATGCCCTGGGCAGAAGGCAACGTGGCCGGCCTGTTATTCGTCGCTTTCGGCAAGTCCTTTGCGGCTTTCGAGGCCCTGTTAAACCGGATGGTGGGCGCGGAAGATGGCGTGACCGATGCCTTGTTCCGCTTCACCCATCCGCTGACGGGCGCCTACTTCTGGTGTCCGCCGATGAAGAACGGCCGGCTTGATTTGAGCGCGATCGGGCTGCAGTAGAGAACACATTTACCATTCCAAGTCTTGACCCAATATCGATGAATACCGAAACCCTGCAAGCTGCCCTCGCCGACTATTTCGCACCGTGGGTGCAAGCACTCGACTTGCAAGTCGATACGTTCAGTACTGATTCTGTGGTCTTGCGCCTGCCGCAAAGCGGGCAGTTGTCGCGCGTTGGCGGAATGCTCTGCGGTCAGGCTATGATGGCGGCGGCGGACACGGCCATGGTGTTGGCGCTGATCAATCATTTCGGCGAATTTCGCCCCTGCACCACGGTGCAGTTGTCGACCAGTTTCCTCAAGCCGCTCTCGGGCCAGGACGCGTTGATTGAAGCTCGCATCGTCCGTGCCGGCAAGGCGCTGGCTTTTGGCGAAATCGACGTACGTGGTGCCCAGGACGGTAAGAGCGTGTGTCGCACCAGCACCACTTACGCACTGTTGTAGACCTGCCAACGGTATCGAGCGGTTAAAATCGCGCGCTTTCGCTGTTCTGGCGGTGTCGGGCCGACTAAATTGCCGTCCCACCATCGCCGACTTTTGGAGAATGTCAGTGCAACTCGTCTGTCTCGATCTCGAAGGCGTGCTCGTTCCGGAAATCTGGATCGAGTTTTCCAAGCGCACCGGCATTCCGGAACTCTCGCGAACCACACGCGATGAACCCGACTACGACACGCTGATGAAATACCGGCTGGATTTGCTCAGAGTCCACAAGCTCGGTCTGCCGGACATCCAGAAAGTGATCTCGGACATGGGGCCGATGGCAGGTGCCAGGGAATTTCTTGACGGCCTGCGTCGTGACTTTCAAGTCATCATCCTGTCCGATACGTTTTACGAGTTCGCCATGCCGCTGATGGCGCAGCTCAATATGCCGGTGCTGTTCTGCCACAAGCTGGAAGTCGATGCCGCCGGCTTCGTAGTGAATTACCATCTGCGCATGCCCAACCAGAAAATGGAGTCGGTCAGGCGTTTCAAGGAACTCAATTTCAAAGTGATAGCCGGGGGTGACTCCTACAACGATACAGCCATGCTGGCTGAGGCTGACGCCGGCATCCTGTTTCATCCGCCGCAGAATGTGATCGATGAATTTCCGCAATTTCCGGTGACCATGAATTACGTCGAGTTTCGCGCCGAGATCGACAAGGCTTCGGCGAGAATATGACATCTCGCGGCGGACATTCCTCGGGTTGGGACAGGCCATCAACCTGGAAGCCGCTCGATGCGCGGCTGAACCTCTGCCATCCCCTTCCTCCAGAAGGTAAGTGAGGGAAAGGTAGTCAATTGCACCGCGATCGCTTCTACACGTTGACAGCTTCCTGCCCCGACCAGGTAGGCATCATTGCGCGTGTCACCGGTTTCATCGCCGAACACAAAGGCTGGATACTTGAATCGAGTTTTCACGCCGACGAAGCCTCGGAAACGCAAGGGGTTCGCTACTTCATGCGCATCGAGGTCAAGGCTGAGTCCTTGCCTTTCGAACTTGACGAGTTTCGCAGTCGCTTTCAGCCGCTGGCCGAGGAATTACAGCTGGACTGGCGCATAAACGATTCGGCGGTCAAGAAGCGCGTTGTGGTGCTGGTTTCGAAGCAGGAGCATTGTCTTTACGATCTGCTGGCGCGCTGGCAATCGAAGGAACTCGATATCGAAATCGCCGGCGTGATCTCGAATCATGATGATTTCCGTGGCTTTGTCGAGTGGCACGGCATCCCTTTTCACCACGTGCCGGTGCCGGCCGAACACAAGGCCGCTGCTTACGCCGAGGTCAAGCGCCTGTTCGAGCATGTTCGGGGTGACACCATGGTGCTGGCGCGCTACATGCAGATTCTGTCGCCTGAACTATGTGCCGAGTATCCGGGACGGATACTCAATATTCATCACAGCTTTTTACCCTCGTTTGTTGGCGCCAAACCCTACCATCAGGCCTACACTCGCGGCGTAAAACTGATCGGAGCAACCTGTCATTACGTCACCGAGGAGCTGGATCAAGGTCCGATCATCGAGCAGGACGTGATTCGCATCGACCACTCGGACTCGGTCGAGGACATGGTGCGCTACGGCAAAGACATCGAAAAAACCGTGCTGGCGCGTGGCCTGCGCTATCACCTCGAAGATCGGGTATTGGTCCACGGCAACAAGACCGTGGTATTTCGCTAAGGAGTTGGGAATGAAAACCGCTTTTCTGATTGCAGCCGCGTTGTTCAGCACTCAGGTGCTGGCCGAAGACGCCAGGCAACTTGCTCCGTTGCCACCCGCCGCGCAGGAAGCGCTGCGAGAGGAAATGCGCGGCAATTTGCTTGCCCTCAACGAAATTCTCACGCTGATGGCGGACGGGAAGGTCAAAGAGGCAGGCGAAGTGGCGGAAAAGTCACTCGGTCGAGGCGCCATGGGCAAGCACATGGACAAGCCGTTTGATGCTAGGCCCGGACCGAATATGCCACGCGAAATGCACCGGATCGGCATGGATGGGCACGGCGATGCCAGCGAATTCGCCAAAGCGGCAGCCAGTGGCGATCGCGACAAGGCGCTGGCCTTGCTGCCCAAGCTGACAAGCTCCTGTATCGCCTGCCACTTTTCCTATCGGATTCGCTAGAGAAATCTGTCCAGCAAGCGACGGCTGGCTTTGTCCAGCGCCAGCAGATCGGCGATCAGATACTGGATGCCGTGGCTGTCCGCAATCAGCAAGGCATTCCGGCCGAGATGGCGAATGTCTTCCTCGCCGCGCAGCACGAACGAAGTTTCGCCGCGATCAGTGTCAACCAGCCAAGTGCTGGGCGTGGCGAAGCTTGAGACGCGCTTGAGGCGTGCGATGACCGGAACAAATTCGCGCAGTGCCAGTTCCTGCTCGATCAGGCTTCGCGCCTCGCTGTCGAGTTCATCGAGGCGATCAATCCAGACCAGTTCATCTCCATCCGGACCCACCAGCGAAATGCCTTCGGCCGGCGCGGCAATCGGAAAGGCGCGGACGGGGACGACATTCTCATGGACCGCGCCGGAGGCCGTGGTCAGGACCAGGTGGCCAAAGGCATTTCTGCTGATCTGATAGTCAGCCTGGCGCATGCTGGATTCTCACTATGGCGCTGCCGTCGGCCCGCAATGCCGGGTCGACATCCACATTGCGAGCCTGCGCCTCGTACAGCCGGTGGTAGGCGCCTTTTCTCGCCATCAGATCGTCGTGTGAACCGACTTCTACGATCTCGCCCCTGTCCATGACCACCAGTCGGTCGGCCTTGTGCAGCGTCGATAGTCGATGGGCGATTGCGATGGTGGTCCGGCCGGCAACCAGATTGTCCAGCGCCCGCTGAATTTCCTTCTCGGTTTCGCTGTCCACCGAGGAGGTTGCTTCGTCCAGAATCAGCAGGCGTGGATTGATCAGCAGTGCGCGGGCAATGGATATGCGTTGGCGTTCTCCGCCGGAAAGTCCTTGTCCGCGCTCGCCGACCAGCGAGTCGTAACCCAAAGGCAGGCGCAGGATGAATTCGTGGGCATGGGCAGCGCGCGCTGCGGCGATGATCTCCTGGCGCGTCGCCTCCGGCTTGCCGTAGGCGATGTTTTCCGCGATGGACCCGAAAAACAGGAACGGGTCCTGCAATACCAGGCCAATGTGCCGGCGATAATCGGCCACACGCATGGATCGCACATCAACTCCGTCGACCCGGATCGAGCCATCGGTGACGTCATAGAAACGACAGATCAGATTCACCAGCGTGCTCTTGCCCGAGCCGCTGTGGCCGACCAGTCCGATCATTTCTCCCGGCTGGATTTTCAGGGACAGGCCGCGGATGACAGCGCGGTTCCCGTAGCGGAAGCCGACCTCCCGCAATTCTATTTCGCCTCTGACCTTGTCGAAGGGAACAGGGTTGGCTGGTTCGGGGACATTGGATACGTGATCAAGAATGTCAAAGATCCGCTTGGCTCCGGCCGCCGCCTTCTGGGTAACCGAGACGATGCGGCTCATCGAGTCAAGGCGGGAGTAGAAGCGGCCTATGTAGGCGAGAAAGGCGGTCAGCATCCCCACCGTTATGTCGTTTCGGGCGACCTGCCAGATACCGAAGGCCCAGACTACCAGCAGGCCGATTTCGGTCATCAGCGAGACCGTCGGTGAGAACAGCGACCAGGTCTTGTTCAATCGGTCGTTCACGATCAGGTTATGCCGATTGGCTTCGCGAAACCGCTGTGCCTCGCGCCTTTCCTGGGCAAAGGCCTTGACTACGCGGATGCCGGGAATGGTGTCAGCCAGCACGTTGGTAACCTCTCCCCATACCCGGTCGATTTTTTCGAAGCCGGTGCGCAGCTTGTCGCGAACCAGGTGGATCAGCCAGGCGATGAAGGGAAGTGGCGCCAGGGTAACCAGCGCCAGCCAGGGGTTGATGGAAAACAGAATGACCGCAGTCATCACGATCATCAGCACGTCGGTCGCGAAGTCGAGCAGATACAGCGAGAGAAATACGCAGATGCGGTCGGTTTCCGATCCGATGCGTGCCATCAAATCTCCGGTGCGCTTGCCGCCGAAATACTCCAGCGACAACTGCAGCAGGTGCTCATAGGTGGTGGTGCGCAGGTCGGCACCTATCCGTTCCGACACAATGGCAAGGATGTAGGTCTTGGCCCAGCCCAGGCTCCAGGAGATGACGGCCGCGCCGAGAAGTC
>JAIPCF010000006.1 GCA_021738385.1 Sulfuritalea sp.
GGCGTGCCGCTTAAATATGAGGCGTCCCGATCATCACCGGCTTCATGTAAAGAAAGACGGGAGATTTAAATGCAAAAAGGCTTGAGTACCAGATCCATTGATTTCTTCATCAATCGCTTCAATGGAGCCACTCAATCGCCTACCGGATTTCTTGATATCAGGCGTCTCGTTTCTTTCGCTCCTGAATTTTTTCATACTCCTTTCATCAAATTGTTGTTTCCTGCGCAGTCAGTTCGAGCGTCCTGGCCTCATCAGCCGGCGACAGATTACGCCGTGCTTTGGCACGATTGCGCGTACTGAGCGGTGCAGGCAGGAGCGGTCAATTTTGCCTAATGCCAAGTGCTATGCGGGGGTAGAGCCATATCGCACTTGGCGGCTTATGTAAATGGTATGTTTGTGCGTTTGTCATTGCTGGTTTCTAAGCGAAGTGATAGGCGGATAAACGTGAGGAATTCGTCGCTTTGTATTTACTAGGAGCGTTGGATAATCCGTGCTAGCCCAGACGGGTTGCAGTAAAAAGTAGTGGTGGTTCTTTCCTGTTAAATAGTTAAGGAGGTTCAACATGGCTGATGCGAAGAAAGCCAAGAAGCCGGTCGCAAAGAAGGCTGCGGCTAAGCCCGCCGCTAAGAAGTCTGCGGCTCCGAAGAAACCGGCTGTAAAAAAGCCGGCTGTAAAGAAGGCGGCTGCCAAGCCCGCTGCAAAGAAAGCCGCGCCGAAAAAGGCTGCTGCCAAACCTGCTGCGAAGAAAGCTGTCGCCAAGAAGCCTGCGGCAAAGAAAGCTGTTGCCAAGAAGCCTGCGGCAAAGAAGCCTGCACCAAGGAAGGCCGCGGCAAAGCCAGCAGCCAAAAAGCCAGTAGCCAAGCCGGCAGCCAAAAAGCCAGCAGCCAAAAAGCCAGCGGCCAAAAAGCCAGTAGCCAAAAAGCCAGCGGCCAAAAAGCCAGCGGCCAAAAAGCCAGCGGCCAAAAAGCCAGCGGCCAAAAAGCCAGTAGCCAAGCCGGCAGCCAAGCCCGCCGCGAAAAAGGCCGCGCCGAAAAAAGCTGCTGCAAAGCCCTCCACGGCAGCTGCTCCCGGTATCAAGTCGTCGCTGAACCCAGCGGCAGCCTGGCCCTTTCCCACCGGTTCCCGTCCCTGACGGTTGCATCGGCGTCTGACAATAGTCCTTCCGGGCTCTGTCGGCGCTCAGTGGTTCGCAAGCACGCGTTGTTAGCTCAGCGCGTGCTTTTTTCGCATTATCGAACCATAGCCATAAACATTGATCCGGCGTGACTAGTTAATAGCCGGGAATCAGGTTTTTCGCGAGTCCAGGAATCCTGATATGCGGTCAAGCGCCTTCTCGATCTGCTGCTGTTCGACCGTATAGGCAAATCGCATGTGGCTCTCGGGCGCGTTGCTGCCAAAATCCAGACCTGGCGTCGCAGCAACGCCCACTTCCGTAAGCAGTTTTTCCGCAAACTGGAAACTGTCTTCAGCGAGTTCTCGGCAGTCTGCATATACATAGAAAGCGCCGCGTGGCTCGGCTTCGATCCGAAAGCCCAGCTTGCGCAAACCCGGTACAAGAATGTCTCGACGTGCGGCGAATTCCTGGCGGCGGGCTTCAAGGATCGCAATGGTTTCCGGATGGAAGGCTGCCAGCGCGGCATGCTGGGCAATTGTAGAGGGGGCGATGTAGATGTTCTGCGCCAGCTTTTCTATTTCCCGTATGTATCGATCTGGCGCTACCAGCCATCCCAGGCGCCAGCCTGTCATGCCAAAGTATTTGGAGAAGCTGTTGATGACGAAAACCTCGTCACTGTATTCAAGGGCGGATGGTGTTTCGATGCCGTAGCTCAGTCCATGATAGATCTCGTCAACCAGCAGCGCGCCGCCTTTGGTCGAAGCGATCAACGCAAACTCTTTTAGCGTAGCCGGATCGATCAAGGTTCCGGTTGGATTTGCAGGTGATGCGACCAGTAACCCGTGCGTACGTTCCGTCCACATCCCGGAAACCTGATCGGGTGTGGGCTGATACTGGTTTGAAGCGTTAACCGGGAGAGAAATCGGCTTGCCCTCGAACAGACGAACGAAGTGCCTGTTACAGGGGTAGCCGGGGTCGGGCAACAGCCATTCGTCGCCGGGATTGACCAATACGCCTAACGCGAGGGCCAGGGCGCCTGATGCACCGGCAGTTACCACAACTCGTTCCGGTGAAATCGCGAGTCCATAGCGCGTCCGATAGAAATCGCTGATTGCTTCTCGCAGCGGGCGAATTCCAAGTGCTGCTGTGTAATGCACATGCCCACCGGCGAGAAAGGATTGGGCTGCGTCAAGAATAGGTTTGGCGGTTGCGAAATCAGGTTCGCCAACCTCCAGATGGATGATTGATCTGCCCTCAGCTTCCAATGCCTGGGCGCGCGCCATCAGTTCCATCACATGGAAGGGTTCGATCTGAGTCATGCGGGTAGCGAGGTTCATTCAGATATTCAGAGGTAGAAGAAGTACAGGGGCGTCAAGCTTGCCATCATATTGAAATACCCCTTGCGAAAGACAACGACCACCGTGCTGGATGCAGGGTGGTCGCCAGGTGAAAGTCGTGCTGTTTGCCTATTTCCGAATCGTTTTCTGTGTCGAATTCCAATACGGCAAGAATTCGCCGTGGCGCGAAAAGCGTACTTTGCTTTTCTGTACTGCTGCGCAGGAGTTTGATCAGACGGCCTGCGAAGCGGAATACCAAATCTGCAAAGCTGAGCGTATTTCACTCGACTGTCTTGTAGCGTAGCGCTTCGTCAGCGCCGACTTTCAGTCCACCATGGAAAGTTCGAAAAGCTCACGCTTGAGAGTCAAGGATCTCGGCATGCGGCTCTTCAGCTTGTCGAACCACTCGGCATGCAGTTTCAGTTCTTCGCGCCAGGCGGTGGTGTCCACTTCGGTAAGATGCTCGAACTGGGCCTTGCTGATTTCATTGCTGCCGCTCCAGTCAAGATCTTCGAAACGAGGCATCCAGCCTAGAGCAGTTTGCTTTGCATCGGCTTTTCCAGCACAACGACCAACGACCCATTTCAGTACCCGCATGTTTTCGCTGAATCCGGGCCAGATGAATCTGCCGTCGGCGTCCTGGCGGAACCAATTCACCGTAAAGATACGCGGGGCATCCGTGATCTGATGTCCTATGCGTAGCCAGTGATTGAAGTAGTCACCCATGTGATAGCCGCAGAACGGCAGCATCGCAAATGGATCGCGGCGCACCACGCCCTGTTGCCCGACGGCTGCGGCCGTGGTCTCGGAGCCGAGGGTCGCAGCCATATAAACCCCGAAATTCCAGTTGAAGGCCTCGAACACGAGTGGCACGGTCGTCGAACGGCGTCCGCCAAAAATGAATGCGGAGATCGGGACACCTATGGGACTCTCCCAATTCTCGTCAATCGACGGACACTGGCTGGCGGGAGCGGTAAAGCGAGAATTTGGGTGAGCCGCTTTGCGACCGGTTTCCTTGCCGATTTGCGGCGTCCAGTCTTGCCCTTGCCAGTCGACGCAGTGGGCTGGCGGCTCTTTGCTCATACCTTCCCACCAAACATCGCCGTCGTCGGTTAGCGCGACATTGGTGAAAATGACGTTTTCCTTGAGAGTCGCCATCGCGTTGAAGTTGGTCTTTTCGCTGGTACCTGGGGCAACACCAAAAAATCCGCTTTCCGGATTGATGGCGTAGAGACGCCCATCTTTGCCCGGCTTGATCCAGGCGATGTCGTCGCCGACGGTTGTGACCTTCCAGCCCCCGAGGCTTTCGGGCGGAATCATCATGGCGAAATTGGTCTTGCCGCAGGCCGAAGGGAAAGCGCCCGCGACGTAGGTCTTTTCACCCTCGGGCGATTCGACGCCAAGAATCAGCATGTGTTCTGCAAGCCAACCCTCGTCACGAGCCATGGTGGACGCGATGCGCAGTGCAAAACATTTCTTGCCAAGCAACGCGTTGCCGCCATAGCCCGAGCCAAAGGACCAGATTTCGCGCGTCTCGGGAAAGTGGCAAATGTATTTGGTCTTGTTGCAGGGCCACTTGACGTCGGCCTGACCGGCTTCCAGCGGATGGCCAACGCTGTGCAGGCATGGGACAAAGACGCCATCGCTGCCGAGTTGGTCAAGCACCGCGCGGCCCATGCGGGTCATGATGCGCATATTGACCACCACGTAGGGGCTGTCCGAAAGTTCGATTCCGATATGCGCGATTGGTGAGCCGATCGGACCCATGGAGAATGGGACCACGTACATCGTGCGACCACGCATGCAGCCCTTGAACAGGCCGCGCAGCGTTTCCTTCATCTTGTCCGGATGCTCCCAATTGTTGTTGGGGCCAGCATCTTCAGCATCCGGTGTGCAGACATAGGTGCGGTCTTCAACCCGGGCGACATCTGACGGATCGGACAAGACGAGATAGGAATTCTTGCGCTTCTCAGGGTTTAGCTTGATGGCGCTGCCGGCTGAAACCATCTGGGTGAAAAGACGGTCGGCTTCCTCCTGCGAGCCATCGCACCAGCAGATATCGTCAGGCTGGGTGAGCGCTGCAACTTCGGCAACCCATGCGCTCAATTTGGCATGTTTGACGTAGGCAGGGGAAACGGTTTGGGTAGGCTGATTCATTTCGCGAAAATCTCCACTCTGATTTGAATTCGCGCCGGTCAGCCGGGTGGTCGCAATGTGAGGCGATCGACGGGGCCTTCGGCAGTCCGCAGGCTAGGGGCTAAATGGCCCGGGTCGCGGAGCTAAATTGAAAGCAATTATCCCACAATCGAAGTTCTGAATTCTTGATGGAACGATGGGTGGCAAGCAAGCCACTGAATACTGGGCCTGTTCATTGATCGGATACAAAAAGTTTGTGAAACGAATAGCGCGGATTGGATGCACTCGCCGGGCCATTCATTAACCAGAGAACCGTTTCAGTCTCATCGGAGCCACAACCCACAATTGCACCGTGAAACCGTCGTATGCGGAAAAGTCGGCGCTGGCGACACGGCGATACAATTGCTACCGACGCAATTTGCGACTCAAGCAAACAGGAGAAGTCACTAAATGGATGAAAGCATTCGCGCGGCTGCGCTGGAATACCATCGCAACCCCAAACCGGGCAAGATCGCGGTAACCCCGACCAAGGCATTAACCAATCAGGCCGACCTCTCGCTGGCCTACTCGCCCGGTGTTGCCGCTGCCTGCGACGAGATCGTGCGCGATCCCGCAACGGCGGCTCTGTATACCTCGCGCGCGAATTTGGTTGCAGTCGTCACCAATGGTACGGCGGTACTGGGCCTGGGCAATATCGGGCCACTGGCCGGCAAGCCGGTGATGGAAGGCAAAGGGGTGTTGTTCAAGAAATTCGCCGGCATTGATGTTTTCGATATCGAGATTGCCGAGAACGATCCAGAAAAACTGGTCGACATCATTGCCTCGCTGGAGCCGACTTTCGGCGGTATCAATCTTGAAGATATCAAGGCACCGGAATGTTTCTACGTTGAAGCTCGCCTGCGCGAGCGCATGAAAATACCGGTATTCCATGATGATCAGCACGGAACAGCGATTATTGCCAGTGCCGCGGTGCTCAACGGCATGCGCGTTGTCGGCAAGGATATTTCCAAGATCAAGCTGGTCTGTTCAGGCGCCGGAGCAGCGGCGATTGCCTGTCTGGATTTGCTGGTCAGTCTCGGGCTGGATCCCGGAAATGTTTTCGCAGTCGATAGCAAGGGTGTGATCCACAGCGGGCGAGAAGGGCTCGATGCCTCCAAGGCACGCTATGCACAGACGACGGAAGCCAGGACCTTGGCCGAAGTTACGGTTGACGCTGATGTGTTCCTGGGATTGTCGACAGCGGGTGTATTGAAGCCCGAAATGGTCAAAACCATGGCGCGCGATCCGTTGATTCTGGCCATGGCAAATCCCGACCCCGAAATTCTCCCTGAACATGCCAAGGCGGTTCGTCCCGACGCGATTCTAGGTACCGGGCGATCCGACTATCCGAATCAGGTCAACAATGTCTTGTGCTTTCCTTTCATGTTTCGCGGTGCCCTGGATGTCGGCGCGACGACCATCAACGAGGCCATGAAAGTTGCCGCTGTGAGGGCCATCGCGGATCTGGCGCACGCCGAGCAGTCCGAGGTGGTAACAGCTGCCTACGGCACCGAGGACTTGTCTTTTGGTCCTGAATACCTGATTCCCAAACCCTTCGATCCCCGGCTCATCATCAAGATAGCCCCGGCGGTGGCGCAAGCGGCAATGGATTCCGGTGTCGCCACGCGGCCGATCGAAGACATGGAAGCCTACATTCATCGATTGAACGATTTTGTCTATCACACGGGACTCTTGATGCGTCCGGTGTTTATTGCCGCCAAGAACACGCCGGCGCGCGTGGTTTTTTGCGAAGGCGAGGACGAGCGTGTGCTGCGCGCAGTGCAAACCGTATGTGATGAAGGTCTGGCGCGACCGATCCTGATCGGGCGCCCCGAAGTGGTTGAGCACAGCATCACCCGTCATGGTCTGCGCATTCGTCCCGGTACCCATTTCGAACTGATCAGTCCGGATTCTGATCCGCGCTACAAGGAATTGTGGCAGGACTACTACGCTTTGACCTCACGCAAGGGGATCAGTGTCGAATACGCCAAGCGCGAGATGAGGCGGCGCACCACGCTGATCGGTGCCATGCTGGTGCGGCACAACTACGCAGATGCGATGCTCTGCGGCACATTTGGCAAGCACTCGTTGCATCTGCGCTACATCGACGACGTGATCGGCAGGAAGTCCGGGATCGGAAGTTACTACACCATGAATATGCTGATCCTGCCGCGACGGATTCTGTTTATGGGTGATACGTACATCAACTACGATCCAACCGCGGAACAACTGGCAGAAATGACCTTGCTGGCTGCCGACGAAGTCGCGCGCTTCGGTCTGGCGCCCAAAGTCGCGCTGCTGTCGCATTCAAGTTTTGGCACCGAGGACACGCCTACCGCGATCAAGATGCGGCGTGCGCTAAAAATCTTGCGAGAAGTTGCGCCGGATCTGGAAGTCGATGGCGAAATGCACGGCGATGCCGCACTTTCTGAAGATATCCGGCACCAGGTGTTTCCAGATTCAACGCTTAAAGGTCAGGCCAACTTGCTGATCATGCCGACGCTGGACGCTGCAAACATCGCATTCAATCTGATCAAAACAGCCGCAGGCGACGGGTTGACGGTAGGACCCATGCTGCTCGGCGCGGCCCGTCCGGTGCATATCATGACGCCGACTGCCACGGTGCGTCGCATTGTGAATGTCACCGCCCTGCTGTCGGTTGAAGCGGAGCAATTGGCAAAGTCCGGCGCCTGAATCAGGGTATGCCAACTTTTCAACCGGCTTTCTGGCAATCGCATCGTTTTGCGACTGCGCTAATAGGACAGGCAGGAATGGGGAACTACCGGGGCGCAAGTCGATCATGACCACGGCGCGCACCGCCTTGATTCTGACCGGTGGCGGTGCGCGTGCAGGCTATCAGGTCGGCGTGCTCAAGGCGGTTCGTGAACTGCTGCCAGAGGCTCACCGCAATCCATTTCCCATTCTGTGCGGCACTTCGGCCGGCGCGCTCAACGCGGCGTCAATGGCGGTATGGGCCGAGGATTTCTCCGCCGGTGTCGACAACCTGTTGAACGTCTGGGGAAACTTCACCGTGGATCAGGTGTATCGGGCCGATCCGCTAAGCATGGGTATCTCGGCCGCACGCTGGGTTTCCACATTGGCGCTTGGCTGGCTGACCAGGCAATCCCCACGCTCACTGCTTGACAATTCGCCGCTGCGTCAGTTGTTGAGCGATAGCCTCGACTTCAGCCGTATCGGAAGGGCGATTGATAGCGGTGCTCTGCATTCGGTCAGCATAACTTGTTCCGGCTACTCAACAGGACAGGGTGTCAGTTTTTTCCAGGGAAGAGAAGGTATTGAACCCTGGCGCCGCAGTCAGCGAGTCGGCGCCCCGACAAAAATCGGGCTCGATCATTTGATGGCATCCAGCGCCATTCCCTTCATTTTCCCGGCGGTACGCATCAACCGCGAATGGTTTGGTGACGGGTCGATGCGGCAGGTCGCGCCGGTCTCGCCAGCAATCCACCTGGGTGCCGACAAAATTCTGGTGGTTGGCGCCGGCCGTCGGATTGATGAAAATACACGTCCGAGAACCAGTATCTATCCGTCATTGGCGCAAATTGCAGGGCATGCACTGTCAAGCATATTTCTCGACAGCATGTCGGTCGATCTGGAGCGGATGAGTCGCATCAACAATACCCTGTCGCTGATTCCGGAAGAAGTCCGTCGCGAGAAGGGAATGAGCCTGCGTCCTATCGAGGTATTGAACATCGCTCCGTCGCAGCGTCTTGATCACTTGGCGGCGAAGCATGCCAAGGCTTTGCCATGGCCTGTACGCACCATGCTGCGAGGTTTTGGCGCAATGAATCGAAATGGTGGCGCCCTGACCAGTTATCTACTTTTTGAGCCAGCCTATACGAAGGCCTTGATTGAGTTGGGCTATGCGGATACTCTAGCGCGCCGCGAAGAAGTCTGTCAGTTTCTGGAAGTTTCTTAATGCTGTAGATTAGGTTAGGCATTTAACTCATTTATTTATAACAATAATTTCCTTTACAATAAATCAAAATCAAGTTAGCATTAGTCGCAATCGACCGTTCCCGGGAGGGGTTTTCTTGAAAAATGCACTGCTAGTATTCTTGATCGCCGGGATTGTTGGCGTTGCTACCACGCCAGCCGCTGCCGATGCAGCGCCGAAAAAGAAAACCGCAACGGCGAAGAAACACACACCGCGCGCGGCAAAATCTGCGCGAATTAAAAAGACACTGCATACCCGAACCGCGAAGCGAGGCGCATCCCTTGACGATGCCCAGCACTTGGCCGTGCGCTCGTCCGCCGCTTTGGTGCTCGATCAAGCAACGGGCAAGGTACTTTTCGAGAAAAACCCTGGTGCCGTATTGCCGATTGCTTCGATCACCAAACTGATGACAGCGATGGTGGTGCTTGATGCCAAGCCTGATCTCAGGGAAGTGCTGAAGATCGGCACAGATGATATCGACACTCTCAAGGGCACCCGGTCCAAGTTGCGCGTGGGCACGCAACTCGAGCGTGAAGAGATGCTCCGTCTGGCTTTGATGTCTTCAGAAAATCGTGCCGCATCGGCCTTGTCGCGACATTACCCCGGTGGTCGCGACGCATTTGTAGCAGCCATGAACGCCAAGGCAGAATCTTTGCATCTGGTCGATACGCGTTTCGAGGATCCGACCGGATTAACCGCGGCCAATGTCTCAAGTCCGCGTGACCTGGCAAAGATGGTGGATGCCGCTCATCAATATCCGCTGATTCGTGAATTTTCCACAGCGACTGAGGGAGAAGTGAGTATTGCCGGCCGTTCACGCCACTTCCACAATACCAATACGCTGGTGAACAATAGAAACTGGGAAATCGGCCTGTCCAAAACGGGCTATATCAGCGAGGCAGGAAAGTGTCTGGTCATGCAGGCATGGCTCAACAACAAGCCCACAATCATTGTATTGCTCGATTCCTGGGGTCGGATGACCCGTATCGGTGATGCCAATCGAATCAAGCACTGGATGGAGAGTGCCGCGCTGGCAAGCGACGGACGTCCAGGCTGAAATCTCGTCACGGGTGATTCGGGCCGCCTGCGGGCGGCCTTTTTATTGCCAGGCTCCCGGTTGATGGCGCGGCCAACAGAGCGGCGCGCAGCCCGCACGGAAGAGCGGACAGGCTGCTAAAATCGTCGGCACACAAAACTGCCCGCCAAGCCGCCGCTGAAGACCCGCGAGCAGCGTTTTCTTAAGCCTCTTGATTTTTGTTGATCGGTCATCCCGTGAGCCAGACTCCTTTCCCTGCAACTCCCCCGGAACGCATCGTCATTGCCACCCGTGAATCCCGCCTGGCCTTATGGCAGGCCGAGCACGTACGCGAATTGTTGCAGCGCTTGTATCCGACCTGTCAGGTCGAGTTGCTTGGCATGACCACTCGCGGCGATCAGATTCTCGATCGGCCCTTGTCCAAGGTTGGCGGCAAGGGACTTTTTATCAAGGAACTTGAAGCTGCACTACTTGATGGTTCGGCAGATATCGCCGTTCACTCAATGAAGGACGTGCCGATGCAACTTGAGCCCGAGTTTTCTTTGGTCGCCATCGGTCCGCGCGAAGTGCCGCTGGATGCGCTGGTCTCAAGCAAGTACGCCAGTCTCGACGACATGCCGCCCGGTGCCGTGGTCGGCACCTCAAGCCTGCGACGTGAGGCTCAACTGCATGCGCGCTATCCGTATCTTGCCGTGACACCCTTGCGAGGCAATCTTGATACCCGTTTGCGCAAACTCGATGAAGGCCAGTTCGATGCCATTATTCTGGCAGCTGCGGGCCTCAAGCGTCTGGGGCTGGGTGATCGCATTCGCGCGGTACTGCCCGCCGAGGATTCGTTGCCGGCGGTTGGGCAGGGGGCACTGGGTATCGAGGCGCTGGCTTCGCGCCCTGAAGTCGCGGCCTGGGTCGCACCCTTGAATGATCCGGATACCGCAGTCTGCGTTCGCACCGAGCGCGCCGTGTCACGAGCGCTGGCGGGTAGCTGCGAAGTGCCTCTGGGCGCTTATGCTGAAATTCGCGTCGATGGCGTTTACTTGCGCGGTTTCGTGGCTTCACCCGATGGCACGCGCATGGCCCATGCCGAACTGACCGGCTCCGCTGCCGATCCTGAAGCGCTGGGCCTGCAACTGGCAAACGAACTGCGCGGGCAGGGTGCCGCCGAAATTCTCGCGGCGTTAGCCAGCTAAGCATGTCGCTGGTGGGTCGCCATGTCGCGGTCACACGCCCGGCGGGGCAGGCTGCACATCTTGCCACTGCACTGACGGAGCAAGGAGCGATACCGGTTTTCTTCCCGGTTCTGGAGATTCGCGATCTCGAAGATGTAACGCCAGTGCTTGACGCGGCAATTCGTCTTGATACCTATGACCTGGCGGTGTTTGTCAGCCCCAACGCAATCGAAAAAGCGCTTGCGCTGATTCTGCCGCGTCGCGCCTGGCCCAGCGCATTGCGAGTGGCGGCACTGGGCAAAAGCAGCGAACGCGCACTGGCGCGCCATGGCATTCACGAAGTGATTTCACCGCCCTTGCGCTTCGATTCGGAAGCGTTGCTCGATCTGCCGGAACTGACTGATGTACGAGGCCGGCACATAATTATTTTTCGCGGCGATGGAGGTCGTGAGTTGCTCGGCGATACGCTCAAGGCTCGTGGTGCGACCATCGATTACGTGACTTGTTACCGCCGCAGCCAGCCGAAACTTGATCCGGCACCTTTGCTCAAGCTCTGGGAAGAGGGGCGGCTAGACGCCGTAACTCTGACCAGCAGCGAAGGACTGCGCAATTTCTATAATATGCTCGGACGCTTGGGGCAGGCTTGGCTGAAGAAGACACCTGCTTTCGTGCCGCATCAACGTATTGCGGAGCAGGCGCGGGCACTGGGCCTCGTTCGGGTGATACCTACCGAACCAGGCGATGACGGATTGATGGCCGGACTCATGCAATACTTCGCACATGGATACTCCAATACAGACTGATTTGCCACCTCCGGCTGAATTACCCCCTCCGGCTGAGTCACCTCCTCCTGCCCGTCCTGCATGGTGGTCAGCGCAGCGACTTTTGGTGGTCATTGTTCTGGTGGCTGCGATAGGAGCCATTGCGGCCGTGTGGGTGGATAACCGCATGAGGGTTGCCGACCTTCAACAAGATATCGCCCGCCGCCTGGCCGATGGTGACACCATGGCCAAGGAAGGAAAGATACTGGCACGCAATAATCAGGAAACGCTGGCTGCTCTGCAGGCCAAGATTGGCGCTCTCGAAGCAAAACTTGCCGAGACACAGAGTCAATCCGTTGCCCTGGAAGCGATGTACCAGGAAATTTCAAGCACTCGCGACGAGCGTGTATTGGTTGAAGTTGAACAAGCGGTAGCGATCGCCATGCAGCAACTTCAGTTCGCGGGCAATGTCGAGGCGGCGCTGATCGCATTGCAGGGCGCCGAAACGCGCCTGGAGCGCTCGGTTCAGCCGCAGTTCCTGCCGATCAAAAAGCTGATCGCACGAGATATTGCGCGACTCAAGGCCACACCGGGCGCCAACATCAACAACCTGTCCCTGAAAATAGAAAGCGTTGTCGCGATAGTTGACGAGCTTCCGCTGGCCTATGTACAACGTCCGAAAGCCGAGCCGGCAAAGCGGGGGGAGGCTCCGGCAAAGCCAGCCAGTGTCGACTACTGGCGCGCGTTGGCGACTGAGATTTGGGGCGAAATCAAGCAACTGGTTCGTATTGAACGTATCGATCAGGGCGATCCGGCGTTGCTTGCACCTCACCAAAGCTTCTTTCTGCGTGAAAACCTCAAGTTGCGCCTGCTCAACGCCCGTTTGGCACTGTTGCAAAGAGATGGCAAAGTATTTCGCGAAGAAATCCGCCAGTCGCAAGCGCAAGTCGATCGCTATTTTGACAGTCGCGCCAAGCCGGTACAGCTTGCGAAGTCGACTCTAAAAGAACTGATGACCACCAATGTCAGTTTTGAGATGCCGGGTCTGGCTGAAACCCTCACTGCCCTGCACAATCTGAAGTTCGCGCGAGAGCGCGGCGCGGGTAAATAGAACGGCTATGCGCGCCATATTCTGGTTGTTGATTCTCTCCGGGCTGGCGGTCGGTATCGCGCTCGCCGCAATTTACAATGAGGGTTACGTGTTGCTGGTGCTGCCACCCTGGCGTGCGGAAATATCGCTCAACCTGTTTCTGGTTGCGGCGGTTCTTGGGTTTTTAGTCGTCTATCTGTTGACGCGAGCAGTCAGCTTTACGCTGGGTCTGCCGAGCATGGTGGCGGCATACCGACGTCGGCGCCAGAAAGAAAAAGCGTCACGTGCATTGCGCGACGCGTGGCGATTGCTGCAGGAAGGCCGTTACGGACACGCCATGCGTGCCGCTGAAAAGTCACCGGTGGAGCCTGAAACGTCGGGAATGCTGGCGCTTGCGGGATGGCGCGCGGCCCACGCCATGCGCGACAGCGCGAGCACCAGTGAATGGGCAGAGCGGTTGCGCAGCCATGACGACGACAGCCTGCGCGCTGCTCGCTTGATGACTGAGGCGGAACTCGCGATTGCAGATCGTCGCTTCGAGGATGCGCAGACTGCCTTGCGGCAGCTGAACAAAAAAGAAGGTCGTCACATTGCGGCTTTGCGATTGAGCCTGCGCGCGGAGCAAGGTTTGGGCAACTGGCGTGAAGTGGCCCGCCTGGTGCGCCAGTTGCAGAAGCACAAAGCCTTGACCCCGGAACAGGCGGCCCCAATCCGCAGTCGGGCGGTGCGCGAGGCCCTGCGCGGATTGGGCAACGACCCCTCGGCACTCATGCGCTACTGGCGTGAGCTAGATGACAGCGACCGCGCCGAAGCATCGCTCGCACAGGAAACAGCGCATGCACTTGCTGCATCGGGCGATTGCCGCGAAGCCCAGCGCGTGATCGAAGACGCGCTCAACGACAACTGGGATTCCGCGCTGGCGTTGGCCTATGGCCAATGCGGCCAACCCGGCGAGCCGGCTGGTGATGTGCTCGGGCGCATCGCGCAGGCCGAAAAATGGCTTGCACACCATCCGCGTGACGGTGCCCTGTTACTGACGCTGGGCCGCTTGTGCCGCCAGCAACAGTTGTGGGGCAAGGCACGCAGCTATCTCGAAGCGGCGCTGGCCGTCGCACCCTCACGCGCCGCGCATGTCGAACTTGCGCAGTTGCTCGACCAACTCGAAGAGTCGGCGCTGGCAGTACGGCACTACCGCGAAGCGGCCGTGCTCTAAGGAAGTCGGTCAGCTTACAGAGCCTCACCAGGAAGGCGCTCAGCGTGCCTGGGATTCCGCTTCGCGGGCAACTCTGATGAAGCACCGCGCAGCAGGGCGATCGAGAACAAGACTCTTTCCTGACCGTTGCGGATGGTGACGCGGCGCCTAAGCTTCGGTTTCACGCAACGCCGAACCGTGACGCAGATAATGATTGACCCGCGCCTCCCAGTCCTGCATGAATTTCACAAAATAGTCTTCCGTGAAGGAAGCTACAAAAGCATCGCCTTCGGGGCCGAGGCTGGTGTGCGAATAAGTGATGACCGCTTCCGAGCCATCTTCAGCAGGACGAAGCTGAATCGTCAGCCGGCAGGCCGTCACCGCTGGCGTGATCTTGATCATCTCGACAAAGCCCGCCGCCGTTTCGTGGCGTGTGATGTACCAGATGGCTTCGTGCGGCTCGGCTGCCGTCGTGAAAACGCAATCGGGCTCGGCGAGGCCCGAGTCTGAAACGACCAGATGCGGGTCCCAGCCCTCTATCCAGTCCGCCTCGCGAACCGGACAAAGCAACGGGAAAACATCAGCCGGCTTGCCGATGAGGTGTTGGATATAGCTGCGGGTGACGCGATTGGGTTGAATGATGTTCATGAGGCCGAATCGGAATCCCTGTCAGAAAGTAAAAATGCCAGCCTGCGCATTCAATCAAGATTGAATCGGCACAGCCGGAGCTGTGCCAGCTGCAACTGCAACCGAAACAAATCCAGGCAGCGCCGACCCGGTACGAGCATTTACCTCAGGATGTCCTCGATCGCATCGACCACCATGCCGGTGCCAACCGCGATCATCAAAATATCACCAGCGACCTGGACATAGCGATGCTTTGGCGGAGGCGCCGGGAGTTTCACGCGCAGCTCTTTCGGCAGTTCGTAGTAAATGACTTCCTTGTCCAGCGGCTTGCCTTTTTGCCACTTTTTCGCCTGCCCAGGTGGAAGGCAGCCATTTTTCTTCTTGGCCAGTCCCGGTGGGCATTTGCCCTTGTGCTTCCGCTTTTCGTAGTATTCGCTGACAGACCGTCGATCATCATCGCTCCAGCCGAACGCAACCGCCCCGCCACGTTTGTCAGCGTCATGGCCACGACTTTCCTGATTTTTCTCTTCTTGTTGTCCCTTTCCGTTCTTGTTCTTGTTGCCTGCCCAGTCCGGCTTGTTGGCATAAGCCCCACTGCCCATCAGAGCGAGAGCCACGCCAACGATCGCAAATCGAAGCGACGTTATTCCGAAATGCATCTTCATGATTTCTCCCTATTGATCAAGTAAACGTGAATGGAAAACGAGCTAAACCAAAAAGCGGGACGCTCCATTGGAGCGGCCGGATAGCCTTCAGGTCTTCCCGGTATGTTCATCGGGTAAGTGTCACGGTTTATCTCAGAATGCAGTGCTTCGCGTAATCGCCTGCCTCGTTCAGACTCCAGTCCCCTTTGGGTTTGGCCTTGAGATTCGCACACCATTTTTCACTACCGATTTCCGGCGCGCAGCCCCCGAGAGTCAATGCCAGCATTGCGCTGAGGGCGAGTGTGATAAATCGCGATGAAATTTTCATGGGTTGCTGTTCCCTTATGTGAGCGATCGAAGCCTTGCTGCATATTCCACCATGACAAATCTTGCTCTCATTCATCTATCGGTAGATGCCAGCTTTGCTCCCAGACCGGCAAATGTGGCAGCGAAGCCACGACGAAGCCAGGACTGAACCTGCCGTGAATCAACCACTGTCTTGCGGAAAACGTCTGCGACAAAACCATAGATGAGGAAAACAACCAAAGTCATCGCCATAAAGATGGCGCTTAGCAGCGAGAGCTGCGTTAGCGGCTCAGCGGAATCCAAGGGAACGAACTGGGGCAAGAAGGCGAGGAAAAAAATGCTCAATTTCGGGTTGAGGATATTCAGCAAGAAGCCCTTTACCATCAGGCCGGACGCCGTGTTTCTCGACAGGCTTTTATCAACCGCGAACGCCGACGTATCACGCCAGGTGGAATAGGCGATGTAGAACAAGTAGGCAACGCCAGCATATTTCAGGGCCTGGAAAGCAATCGCGCTGGTGTGCATCACAGCGGCCAGGCCAAGCACTGTCGCCATGAGATGCGGGATGATCCCGGCGGTGCAGCCCAGCGCGGCGAATACGCTTGCGTTGCGACCCTGGGCGAGACCGGTCGAGACGGTGTAGATGACTCCCGTGCCCGGAATCAGCACCACAATAAGTGAGGTGAAAAGGAAATCGATGCTGATCATTCTGTAGGGTTCCCATCTGCTCAGTGGTTTGATTGTGCCGTCAAAAGCCTTGAATCACCAGCGGCACACGGCCAGGTTTGTCAGCGCCGGCAGAAATCAAGTGTTTAATGCGGGCTCGTCAGTCTTCTCGGTAGCCGATTCGGCAAGCGATAACACATGGCTTTGAATGTCGCGCGGCCACTTGGCCGCAAATTGGCGCAACCGTTCAAGATCGCCGGCAAACAATGCCCGCGTGGCGTCCTCAAAGCCCGGTCGGTCACCCGCCATGACATTCATAAAGCGATAGGCCGACTCTTTGGCCTGACGCAAGCGATCCGTTTCCCTATTGGCGCGCAATGCCTGCTCGACAAGTTTGCGCAGCGCGACAGAGGCCCCGCCGGATTGAGTGGCAAGCCACTCCCAATGTCTTGGCAATAGCGTGACTTCGCGCGCCGTGACTCCCAGCCTGGGCCGCCCGGCCGTTCGCACCGGCGAGGCAGGTGCTTCGGCACCGGGTATCGAATTCTGATCCTGGGAGGCAGGCAAGCGCTTGAGAACCGCCGCCAGGGAACCGCGAAGATCGACCTCAACAGAATCGCTGGTAACGGCATCAAACACCAGAACACCATCCATCGCATGAGTGTCAAATTTCCGTTTCAACTCCATTGCAACGACGGACGGCGACCCTGAAGCGATCCGCTTGCCCTGAGAAAAGGCTATCCATGAGGTGTGCCCGGTGGAGTTCATTGGCGAAACCCAAAAATTGGAGAGGCGCGATTATATCCGGGTAAAAATGGCCAAGTCAATATTACCCGGGTTAAATCAAATCAAGACATTGCTTCGAGCATTTGGCTATCAAGTCAGGAAACGTTCAACCGCGCTCTCATTCCATGCAACGCCCGTTCCCGTCGCCCCCTCAAGGTTTGTCAGGCCCTTACGAATCTCCAGGGGTTCGTTCATGATCGGGTTCCACCAATCCGCGTATTCGAGCCAGTGAGCCGTCGGTGTCAGGCATAAAAGCTGCGCGCTGATCTCCGGCCAGAGGTGGTTGGAAAGCCGAATGCCCTTCGTCTGAGCCAGCGCCGCAGCCCGCAACCAGCCCGTTACGCCGCCGATCTTCATGACGTCCGGCATCATGTAATCGCAGGCCTCGGCATCGATGGCGTGCTGCATATCCAGCGTACCCCACCAGTTTTCGCCGCATTGAATCGGCGTGGCCGCCTCGCGCGCAACACGTGCGTGCCCGGCGTAGTCATGGGCCAGGGTCGGCTCCTCAACCCAGGTCAGCCCCTCATCATCCAGCACCCGCAAACGCTGCACCGCTTCGACCGGACTCAGGCACTGGTTGTAATCCACCATGATCGCCACCGAATCTCCAGCCGCCTTGCGCATGGCGCGAATTACCGCCACGTCTTCTTCCACGGTGGCATAACCAATTTTTGCCTTGATTCCGGTAAAGCCCTGTTTGGCCCACTGCTGCGCAACCTCGGCCGAGCCTTTGACCCCGTCGTAGCCCACCGCGCCATAGGCCGGAATCGGCTTTGCAACGCCGCCAAGCAAGTTCACCAGCGGCACGCCGTGGCTGCGCGCGAGCGCGTCCCAAAGCGCCATGTCGATGGCGGAAAGCGCGATACCCACCAGGCCTTGAGTACCCAGCAAGCGAAAGCGCCTGGCCAGCCGCTGCTCGAGTTCTGCCGGGGCGAGCGGCTCGCCCAGAATCAGCGGTTCCAGATTGCGGATCAGTTCAGCCGTGGGCTTCAGCGCGGCGGGCGTGTAGGTAAACACCACGCTGTGGCCGACAACGCCATCGTCTGTCGTGATATCCGTCAGCACCAGGGGTGACTCCGACACCGTACCCCCGGCGGTCTGGTGCGGGTGCGCCATGGGAACGCGAACGCTGCGCACCTGTACCGCGCGTATCTTCGATTTCAACTCATGCATTGCGGAACCCTCCTGGCCAATTCGGCCCAATGCGTGACTCTACGCTGAACGAGCTCCCGGGCATCGAAAACGGGATAAACCACTTAGGTTTCATGCGCCCGAAATCTGTTCTGGCGTGACGCCGCAGGCTCTTTTTCGAGTCAAACACGCGTGCCCCGTTGGCGTCGCGCACGAATACCACCCAATGCCAATATGGCCGGCCGTGCTCAAGGCGCCACTTGACTGACAGCAGGGCCAGATCGGGTAACGATGCCCACAACTGGAAATCCTGCTCTGCACTGCCGGCTTTGCACCCAAGTGCTCCAGTAGCTTGCTCAGGGAATGGGTTGTTGACCACAAATGTTCGTCGTCTGCCGTATCGCCATCGCCGACTTTTTATGGCGATGCCGATTCAATTCGATACTGATCCCTTTTCGCCGGCTCCATATCGGTGCCGTGTCGTGGGTCCCGACGCAGCTTACGGTTTCTGTTCGAACGCTGACATAAGCCTGGCCACAATGGGTTTTGCCTTGTCTACCATCTCCTGAGGACCAAAGTGTGCCTCCAGCCTTTTGATTCCTCTCGACAATGAAGGTCCGAGTTCAACGCTCGCCTGATCCAGACTCAGCTTCGACTTCTCAAGCGAAGCCAGGAGATTACGAGACGACTCATTGACATCATGGTCGAGCAGCGAGTGAAACAAACTTTTTGGAATTCCGATGTGCGCCGCAATTCGATTTCCAAACATGCGTCCGGAACCAGTTCCATATCGCCGCCAAAAGTAGACAAGCAGCGCGACGATGGTCACGACTCCGACGATTGCGGCTGTAAATATTGTATATATCAAACTCTGCGTGACTCCATGTGAGATTCCAATAGTGAATCGAACGACTGGCGTCGCTGCGCCGGCCGCGATGCCCAGCGAGACTGTAGAAAATGTCTTGTCATTGCCGCATTTTGCGGTGGACCATTCGGGATATCAAGTTTCACAAGCGTGCTTCCTTCAGAACGGATCCCATGGCCCGCTATATGAACAAATTCACTGGGACCAACCACTTTGGGCAGTAGTCCAGTGGAGCATTGACGAAAAAGTCGGCGTTGGTGACACGGCGCTTCTTGGTCGCGACGAAACAAATGTGATGCTGACCCTTTTAGCTTAAAAGTGAGCGGCTGCCGCGCTTTTCGGCAGTCCGCTCGACCGTAATGTTATGAGCCATTTGTAACAGCACCCATCACCGTCTTGAAAAGCTCGTCTGCCCTGTTCGTTGAACCTATAGCTCCCCGCTCACGAGCCATCTTCTTGTGCTCAGGCAGGTTTGACGCTGCGTAAATCATGAATGGGGTCTTATCGCCCATTCCGCGTAGCTTCTCAAGCAAAACATAGCCTTCTTGTGGCCCTTCTTTCCTGCCCATGTCAGAGATGATTGCCGCAAATTTATTTGTCTTAAGCAGTTCAAGGGCATCATTGGTCGAGAGCGCCAACGAGAACTCAATACCCTGAGCCTCGAACGCCTGTCTTTCATAGACGTTGTTTTCTGGCCGATCATCAACCCAAAGTATGCGATTTCTCCACTTCTCATGTTTAAGTTGACGTGGCACGTTCGATACAACATTAACAATATCGCGAAGCTGCATTTCCGTGACACCAGCGCTGTTTTCGGGCTGTTTGGCGGAGGCTGCGGCCAACGAAGCTGCTGTGGCCATTTGGGCTTTTATGAAGTTGTCTTCGTTCTTGAAGTCGGAGGGGCCGTAGAGTTTGTTGTGATGTTTTGCGACGAGCCAAAGGAAGCCGATGAAAACCAAAACAGGAAAAAACACCATGAAATAAATTAGCGGAACCACATTTTCTGACAAACCAGACCCGAGGCCCACGACGAGAGACGCAAATCCGTACACGAGCACAATGAAGAGCGCAATGATGCCTAGCGGACTCTTTGTAAAGCCCAAGGCGGATTCAGCGAATTTTCCAGTTTCCATTGCGACTTTCCTTATTGCTCATAACGAAGCTGTAGAAAAAGTTCATTCATGCCGCATTCTGCTGTGAACCAATCTGGATATCAAGTGTCATAAGCGTGTCTCGTTCGGAAAGGATCCCATGGCCCGCTACAAACACATCGACACCAGCCCGCGCTTCATCCCCGTTGATCTCGAACGGCAACTCTTGCCCGGCACTTTTGAACACGCCCTGAACTACCTGGTCGATAAGCAACCAAAAGGGTCAAAGACATTTGATGTTTGAGATTTGGGCTGGGTACTTGCGAAGATCGTGGCGGGCGCGGTGGTTTTCCCTGCGCGGTGGCGGCTATTCCGAACGAATGTCGGCGAGAATAATCCCGATCAATGCCCATGGCAAGTGCGGATGCCATTGCAATCGAGCTGCGGCCTGGCGATTGAGCGATGCCAGCTGAAAACTCGGCGATGGCGATACGGCGAGGGAATCAGGTAAACCCCCTGGATTCCGGCGGCCGCCGGAATGACGGAGCCTGAAAACTCGGCGATGGCGATACGGCGATTGGGTGCCGTCCGCGGTGAATAGCGCCGCCTAGATCCAGTCGCGGGCGGGGAGGAAGTCGGTGTAGAGCTTTGCTTCTGCGCTGTCGGCTTTGGGGGTCCAGTTGTAGCGCCATTTGACGATGGGCGGCAGCGACATCAGGATGGATTCGGTGCGGCCGCCTGATTGCAGGCCGAACAGGGTGCCGCGATCCCAGACCAGGTTGAACTCTACATAGCGGCCGCGCCGGTAGGCCTGGAAGTCGCGTTCGCGGTCGCCATAGGGGGCGCCTTTATGGCGTGCGATGAGCGGTAGGTAAGCAGCGGTGAAATGGTCGCCGACGCTTTGCGTCAGTCCAAAGCAGTGCTCGAAACTACCCTGGTTGAGATCGTCGAAAAAGATGCCGCCGATGCCGCGCGCTTCGTTGCGGTGTTTGAGAAAGAAATACTCGTCGCACCATTTTTTGAAGCGCGTGTGGTAATCGGCGCCGTAGGGTGTCAGCGCATCTTTGCAGGTCTGATGAAAATGCGTTGCATCCGCTTCAAAGCCATAGTAAGGCGTGAGGTCCATGCCGCCGCCAAACCACCAGGCTGCCTCCGCTCCTTCCTTTTCGGCAACGAAGAAACGCACGTTCATGTGCGAGGTGGGGCAATAGGGATTGCGCGGATGCAGTACCAGCGAGACGCCCATGGCCTCCCACCGGCGGCCGGCGAGGTCGGGGCGGTGCGCGGTGGCCGAGGCGGGCATGGCCTCGGCCCTGACGTGGGAGAAGTTGACGCCGCCGCGCTCGAAAACCTTGCCGTCTTCGATCAGGCGGGAAATGCCGCCGCCGCCGGGCCGCCCCAAGGCGGCGGAAGTGTTCGACCCGGAGCGTAGCGAACCATGGTCACCCCCTTCCGCGGGAAGGGGGTTGGGGGGATGGCTGTTCGCTGCGCCGCCCTGCGGCCGGTCCCAGGCATCGCGCAGGAAGGGCGCACCTTCGACGGCTTCCAGTTCGCCGACGATGCGATCCTGCAGGCCTGTGAAATAGTCTCGAACCGGTGCGGTGTCCATCAAGTCTCGGGCAGCTTCATCGCCATCACCTTCTCGCTTTGGCGGGCGCGGAATGCCAGCAGCTTTTGCGCCAGTTCGCGGCCATAGTTGTCGTTGGCCGTGGCAATGATGGCGATCGCGGTGAGTGCTGCGTTGGCGGCGCCGGCTTCGCCGATGGCGAAGGTGGCGACAGGAATGCCCTTGGGCATTTGCACGATGGAAAGCAGGGAGTCGAGTCCGTTGAGGTGCTTGGAGGGTACCGGCACGCCGAGTACCGGCACGATGGTTTTGGCCGCCAGCATGCCGGGCAGGTGGGCAGCGCCGCCGGCCCCGGCGATGATGGCGCGCAGGTCGCGCTCTTCGGCAACAGCGGCGTAGTCGAACAGCAGGTCGGGTGTGCGGTGCGCCGACACCACTTTGGCTTCATAGGGCACGCCGAATTCCTTCAGCATGTCGGCGGCGGCTTGCATCACGGGCCAGTCGGATTCCGAGCCCATGACAATGCCGACCAGGGGTAGTGCTCTGCCCGTAGCGTTCATTTTTTGTCTCCGGAGGCGGTGCGCACGGTGGTGCGTTCGGCGGCTTCAAGGGTGTTGGTCAGCAGCATGGTGATGGTCATCGGGCCGACGCCGCCGGGCACCGGTGTGATAACGCCGGCCACTTCGCTGGCGGTTTCAAATTCGACATCGCCGCACAGCTTGCCGACGTTGGGCCCGCTGCTGAAGCGATTCATGCCGACGTCGATCACCGTCGCGCCGGGCTTGATCATGTCGCCGGTGATCATCCGTTCCCTGCCTACAGCGGCGATCAGGATGTCGGCGCGGCGAGTGTGGAAGGCCAGGTCTTTGGTTTGCGAATGACAGATGGTCACGGTGCAGCTTTGCGCCAGCAGCAGCATGGCCATGGGCTTGCCAACGATGTTGCTGCGGCCGACCACCACGACCTCGGCGCCTTTCAATGGGACGTTGGCGCTTTCCAGCATTTTCATCACGCCATACGGAGTGCAGGGGATGAAGCGCGGGTTGCCTTGCATCAGCGCGCCGACGTTTTCGGCATGAAAGCCGTCTACGTCTTTTTGCGGCGAGATGGCCTCGAGCACGGCGTCGGCGTCGAAGTGTTTGGGTAGTGGCAGCTGCACCAGGATGCCATGCACCGTCGGGTCTGCGTTCAACTCGGCAATGCGTGAAAAAACAGTGGCCGGATCGACGTCGGGTGGATAGACATCCTTGAGCGAGCGCAGGCCGGCCTTTTCGCAGGCGGCCACCTTGTTGCGCACATATACCGCCGAGGCGGGGTCTTCGCCGACCAGGATCACGGCGAGGCAGGGGGTGACGCCTTTTTGTTGGAGGGCGGCGGCGCGTTCGGCCAGTTGGCTTCGCACCTCGGCCGAGAGAGCGTTGCCGTCAATGATTCGTGCTGTCATGGAGTCTTTCGGTTTGCATTGGGAATGGGGTACAGCATGTTGCGCGGCTTGTCTGCCATCATGCCGGCGCAGTTTGTTTGTCCGTGGCACCAAGCTGGGATTCTACGGCGGAGCGTCCGGCGGCGAATGCCTGGCGATTGGCTTCGACCACTTTTGCACCCTTGCGCTCAAATCGCTGGTCGATGCAGCTTAGCAACACCTCCGGCGCGAAGGGCAGGTAGTCGGCAATGGCGCCCAGCATGACGGTGTTGCCGAGGCGAATTTCACCCAAGTCGCGGGCAATCGACATGGCATCGAAAGACACCACGCGGCGGCCGGCGGCACGCATTTGGCCGGCTGGATCCTCTGGGTAGTCGAACAGGCCGAGCTCGACCACCGGCGGCACCAGCTTCGCGTTGTTCACCAGCGCCAGGCCGTCGGGTCGCAAGTAGTGCGACCAACGCAGGGCTTCGGCGCCTTCAAAGCCGAGCAGTACCTGCACGGTGCCCGGCTCGATCTGCGGCGAGAGTACCTTGGGGCCGAACCGCAGATGCGAGGTGACCACCCCGCCGCGCTGGGCCATGCCGGCGACTTCGGTTTTCTTGACATCGTGCCCTTCGGCAATCGCGGCTTCGGCGAGAATTTCGGTAGCCGTCATGACGCCCTGGCCACCGATGCCGCAGACGAGAATATTGGTGATTTGATCGGAGCTCATGATTTGACGATATGAATAGGGATGTCGTGGCGCGGAACATGCACGATGGCGTCGGGCGCACAGGGTTGAACACACAGGCCGCAACCGGTGCAGGCCTGAGTGTCGATGTTGACGAAGGCCAGGTCGACTTCGCGTCCCGAAGGTTTGACCACGCGGTCGCGCCGCGTGACGTGAATCGCCGGGCAGCCGACCTCGATGCAATTGCCGCAACCCGTGCATTTGTCTTCCTCGACCAGATAGGGGCGGAAGGGCTTGAACTCTTCAGTCAGCACGCAGGGGCGGCGGCCGATGATCACCGAGGGGCCTTCGACCTTGATCTCGTCGCGCACCGCCTTGAACAAAGTCGGCAGTTCGTAGGGGTCGACCACTTTGATGCGTTCTGGTGGCACACCCAGCGCCTCGACGATTTTTTCCAGATGCACGCGCGGCGCGGTCTTGCCGTGGATGTCCTTGCCCGAGGCCGGTGTGGCCTGGCCGCCGGTCATGCCGGTGGTGTTGTTGTCCAGCAGCAGGACAGTGACATTGCCCTGGTTGTAGGTGATGTTGAGCAGGCCCTGCATGCCCATGTGCATGAAGGTCGAATCGCCGATCACGGCAAGGATGCGTTTGTTCTTGTCGACTTCTCCACGGCCCTTGTCCATGCCCAGCGCTACGCCCATGGTCGCGCCCATGCAGATGGTAGTGTCCAGCGCGTTCCAGGGATGGCCGGCACCGAGGGTGTAGCAGCCGATGTCGCCGGAGATGATGAGGTTCTTGATTTGCGACAGGGTGTAGTAGATGCCCATGTGCGGGCAGGAGGCGCACAGGGTGGGCGGCCGCGGGAATACCTTCAGCGGCGCGTCGGCCACGGCGGGTGGCGGTACGGCCTTGCCCAGCAGGCGGTCCACCGCCGGCAGCAGGACTTGTGGCGAGAGCTCGCCGATGCGCGGCAGGACATCTTTGCCGTGACAGGCAATGCCGGCGGCCTTGATTTCGGTTTCGAGCAACTGTTCGGTTTCCTCGACCACCAGCAAGTGATCGCACATCGCCGCTAGCGCTCGTACTTTTTCCGGCGGCCAGGGATAGGAAAAGCCCAGCTTCAGCACCGGCGCGTCAGGAAAGGTTTCCTTGACATGCATGTAGGCCGGGCCCGAGGCGACAAAACCGACGCGGCGGTCGTTGCCCGCTTCAAGGATATTCAATGGTGTGGTTTCCGAAAACTCCCGCAGGGTGTCGTCACGCTTGAACAGATTGGGAATGCGCTGCTTGGCGTGCGCCGGTACCATCACCCAGCGCTGTGGATTTTTGACGAATCCGGCCGGTTCGTGCGCTTCGCGTTCAGCCACGGTGACCAGCGCCTTGACGTGGCAGATGCGCGTGGTGAGTCGTAGCAGCACGGGCGTCTCGTACTGCTCGGAAAGCGCATAGGCGAACTTGGTCATCTCGTAGGCTTCTTGCGAATCGGCCGGCTCCAGCACCGGGATGTGGGCGAAGCGGCCCCAGTAGCGCGAGTCTTGCTCGTTTTGCGAGGAGGACATACCGACGTCGTCGGCGACGGCGATCACCAGGCCGCCGTTGACACCGGTGATGGTCATGGTCATCAGACAATCGCTGGCGACGTTTAGGCCGACGTGCTTCATCGCGCAAAACGCCCTTGCCCCGGTCATCGAAGCACCCAGGGCAACTTCCATCGAGACCTTTTCATTGACCGACCATTCGGCGTGAAGATCGGGATAGCGCGCCAGCGATTCGATGATTTCGGTGGCCGGCGTACCGGGGTAGGCGGCTGCGACGCGCACGCCCGATTCCCAGACAGCGCGGGCGACGGCTTCGTTGCCGGAAAGCAGCAAGCGGCTGGCAGCGGGTGGCGGAGCGGGTGAATGGGTGGTTTGTGGCATGACTGCGGCCATGGTGATCTCTCGCAAAAAGAAAAAAATCGACCGGCGCCGGGGAGTAGCCCCAAGCCGATCATGGACAAGCGGAACCTGTCGGATTATCCGGATTTGAGACGTGGGCGTCCACATTGGTGTGGTCTGCGCATTTGTTCTGGGCGCGGTGGCGGCGGAGATAAAGCGGGGCGATTGCCGCGACAGGAGCTTTTATGAACAAATTGAAACTGTCGACTTATAATCCGACAAAAATACTCAAGTATTAACCCCCAACCCCAAACAGAGAGAGAAAAATGATCAATGTAAATGGCCGTGAAATCGAAACCGATGCCGAGGGCTACCTGGCCTCGCTTGATGACTGGAGTGAAGAGGTGGCGCAGCACCTCGCCGAGCGCGACCAGCTCGCACTTGCCGATGAGCACTGGCAAGTGGTGCGCTGGATTCGCGAGTACTACGCGGAGAACGGCACGGCGCCGAATTTGCGCGTGATGTCGAAACTGATCGGCGGCTCGCTTGGCGAGCAGTTCGGTGACAAAAAATACCTGTTCGATCTGTTTCCCTATGGCCCCGCCAAGCAGGCCGCGCGCTATGCCGGCATGCCCAAGCCCACGGGCTGCGTTTAAGGGGCTGCCAGAGACGTCTCGCCGTCTCGCCGGCGCCGACTTTTGTTGCGCGCTGCAGCGGCCAGGCGGACTTCAGCCATCCAGGGTGAGCACCGCCGCTCCCTGAAATTCACCGCGACGTAGGTGCGTCAGCGCCAGGTTGGCCTGATCGAGAGGGAAGCGGTGCACTTCGGTGCGCACTGGAATACGCGGTGCGAGTTCGAGGAATTCGAGGCCGTCGCGTCGCGTCAGGTTGGCGACCGAGCGGATGCTGCGCTCGCCCCAAAGAATGTCATAGGGGAAGCCCGGAATATCGCTCATGTGAATGCCGGCACAAACCACGCAACCGCCTTTTCCGAGATGAGTTAGCGCTGTCGGTACCAGGGGTCCTGCTGGCGCAAAAATCAACGCGGCGTCGAGACTTGCTGGGGGCATCTGGCCGGCGTCGCCAGCCCAGACCGCGCCCAGGCTGCGCGCAAACTCCTGACTGGCCGTGTCACCGGGACGGGTGAAGGCCATGAACTCACGACCTTGATGGCGCAGTACCTGGGCGACGATATGGGCTGCAGCGCCAAAGCCGTAAATGCCGATCCGCTTTCCCTCGCCGGCCAGACGCAGGGCGCGGTAGCCGATCAGGCCGGCGCAAAGCAGGGGCGCCAGTTCTGCGGCATCGTCGGCTGCATCGTTGTCGGCAGGCAACGGGAAGCAGTAGCGCGCATCGGCAACGGTGTACTCGGCGTAGCCACCGTGAATCTGATAGCCGGTGAAGCGCGCGGCATCGCACAAATTCTCGCGCCCGTTGCTGCAGAAAACGCATTCACCACACGTCCAGCCAAGCCAGGGAACGCCTACCCGCTGTCCAATCGCGAATCCAGCTACTTGCTCGCCGATACCGACCACGCGGCCGACAATTTCGTGGCCCGGAATCACCGGCAGCATCGGATGCGGTAGCTCGCCGTCGATCAGATGCAGATCGGTGCGACAAACGCCGCAGGCTTCAACCTTGATCAGCAAAGTGCCCGATCCAGGTGTTGGCACGGGTAATTCGACTCCGCGCAGTGCTTCGCCGGGTCGATCGAGAATCATGGCGCGCATGGTCTTTGCCATATCGCTGGTCCGCCCCGTCAGCGCGGTGCGTTGACCGAGGCCGCCTAGGTGGAGACGGTGATGATCTCTATGTGGTTTCGGTTAACGTCGATGAATGGCGCGACCAGAACCTGTCGTCCCGCGACGGCGGCTTCGTAGATTTCGGCGTCCATTACCGCGACGAACTCTCTGGATTCCTGCATGAAGTCAGTGACGCGCGCACCAGGTAAAAGGTCGATATAGCCCTTGATGCGGAAGGTCCCCGTCAGGATCGTCACCTTGGTTTTGTTTTCATGTGTGCTCACGAGCCATTCTCCTCTGAATGAAATTGTTTCAACATGTTCCGCGTTCGGTTGTGTCAAACGCGGAACCCAAAGTTGTTTCCGTCGCGGCAAGCTCTTCCGTATTTCGATGATACAGCCATATTTCGGGTCGGCGAAGTGTTGTGTAGGGGCTCCAGATTTACCTGCTTTCGGGATTTCCGATCAGCGGCACGAAGGCTACCGGCAGCACGTGTTTCATTTCAAGCTGACCATCATTCTGCTTCGTGATGACCACCAGATTCTGCGCGGAATGCGGCTCGCCAACGGGTATCACGAGACGCCCCCCCGGCTTGAGCTGCCCGACCAGCGCCGCGGGGATACGGCTTGCCGCCGCAGCCACCAGAATTGCGTCGTAAGGTCCATGCTGCGGCCAGCCCAGCCAGCCGTTGCCTACCTGAATTTCGACGTTGTCGTAGCCCAAACGCCGCAATCGTTCGTTTGCGTCCTTGGCGAGCGATTCGACGATCTCGATCGTGTAAACCCGTTTCACCAATCTGGACAGAATAGCGGCCTGATATCCCGATCCGGTGCCGATTTCCAGCACGACATCGTCGGGTCCCGGCTGGATCAAGTCGGTCATCAGGGCCACGATGTAGGGTTGCGAGATGGTCTGGCCGTGGCCGATCGGCAGCGGGCGATTGGCATACGCGCCAAACTGGAGCTCGTCCGGCACGAATCGGTGGCGCGGTACCTCGCGTAATGCGTTCATCACCCTCGGATCCAGCGCTTCGCGATCGGTGGCGAGACGCGTGGCCCGGGTCTCTTCGCGAATTTCCTCGAGCAGAAGATCCATATCCTTGCTGATATCGTTGCTCACAAATTGCCTTTCCGCGACGGTACCCTGAACCACTGATTGCCTGAGCGCTGCAACAATTTGCTCAGCTTGCACCGCGCGGGTCAGTTTGGTAAACCCGAAGAATTCAGGGGGATTATCGGCAGTGATTCATGCTTAAATGATTTTGCTCTATGAAAAAATCATCCGTGTTTCTGTGGGACTTGATGTTGGATCAAGGTGTTGGCTCAACTCAGATGAGCAGCGTTTTTGCATTGCGTACCGAGCGTACCGCGTGTTTCAAAAGTGAGTCAAATAGTGCAAACGCATGTCAATCGCTGGTTCATTTGATGAGAGTGAAATCAACAGGAGGAACAGGATGAATAATTCATTTACTTTCCATGAACTTCGTTCCGCGATTCGCGCCTGGCGCCGCTACGGATTTTTCTCTCTCAACCCGAGAGAAGCAGAAATAATTGATTCCGTGTATTCACGGCTGGCCTTGCGGCCACTGCGCAGAACCTAGAATAGCATCGGCCAGCGCCGAGTGAAGGTGCTAGTTCTCGAGCGTCTCCGCTTCACCCTGCAAGGCGAGATTCTCTAGCTCTTGCAATACCTGAACGCTGGCCTGCTCCATGGCATTGCCGCTGGCCACGGCTTCCAGGTAGCGCCCGGAACGGAAATGGTTGACGGCGTCGCGCCCGGCCACGTGTACCCGCTTGTGAGGCTCCTCGATCTTGCCGTAAGCCGCGAGTTTGGAGAAGCTGTCACGTCCATCGCCCTCGTAGTACCACTTGCCGAGCCGGCACACCGTGTGGCTGGAAAAGTCTTCTGCCGTTTTCGGCGAGAGTCCCATCAGCACTTTGTAGATTTCGAGCTTGTAGATCAGGTGATCGACCTTGGCAACTTCGACAAACGTGCGCAGCGCCGCGCCGCGGATGGTCGAGCGCGCTTTGTCCGACGTGGCGATCAGCGTTTGCATGGTTCCGGTGGCGACTTCGGCATCGCCTTCGAACGCCTTGGACTGCTCGGGTGAAACTTCCATCGCGGCAGTGGCATTTTTAGTCACCTCCTGGATGGTTGTGACCAAGGAAGAAATGTCGGCCGTTGCACCCGAGGTGCGCTCGGCGAGTTTGCGTACTTCGTCGGCGACCACCGCGAAGCCGCGGCCTTGTTCGCCGGCTCGCGCCGCCTCGATCGCGGCGTTGAGCGCCAGCAAATTGGTCTGATCGGCGATTTCCTTGATCAGTCCGACAATGCCGCCGATCTTGGCCGCTTGGTCGCTGAGCTGACTGACGATCTCGCTGACCTGTTGCGTATTGGTCGTCATGGCGCGGACGTTTTCACAAACGGTATTGACTGCCGCGAGGTTTTCAGAGGCCTGGGTGGATGCGCTGTCGGCCGACGCCGCTTCTGCCTTCATGGCATTCGCCAGTTGTGACAGGGACTGCTGCGAACCGCCTGCGGTTTCGGCAAAAACCATCAAGTTGTCAAACAGGCCGGAGTGAAAATCCAGCTGCACTTTCACGTTTGGGTCGGTGTCCTGCTGTGTTGCGCGTTCCTGCTGAATTTGGGCGCGCTCGCTGGCAATCGTCTTCTCCAGATCAAGCATTCGCTGCTTGAGTTCTGCGTTCTCTTGTTTGAGTCTTCCATTCCAGAACATGATGCCTCCCTCCATGGCGCTCGTTGTGCCTAGCCTGTATTTCGACCTTAAGATCTATATCTTTAGTATGTAGGATGCACAATAGCAGAGTGGCATGCAATGCGCTTGAGTGCGCTTTGTGCAATGAAGCGAGCGAGTTGCGGCCTGGCCCTCGCTCATCTGATCAGGGCGGATGGCAAATACGTTCGTATTCGATGGGGTGACCCCGGGCGGCGCCCGATGGCGGGTCTGGGGAGATTGCCCCTTGCTTCCCGGGCAAGGGGGTGTTTAGATCTCCTCTGCTTCCATCTTGATGGCGCCACAGGGACATTCGGTGACGCACATGCCGCAACCCTTGCAATAGTCGTAGTTGAACTCGAAGCGCTTGCCAGGGCCAAGTTTGATCACTGCATTGTCCGGGCAGACGCCATAGCAGTTGTCGCACTCGAAGCAGTTGCCGCAGGACAGGCAGCGCCTGGCTTCGAACAGTGCGTTGGTTTCGTCGAGCCCACCCTGAACTTCATCAAAGGTGGATTGGCGGCGGATGATGTCGAGCATGGGCCGCACAGTTTTTGGCGCGTCGGCGTAGTACCAGGTATTGAGCCGCTCAAAATGCGCCAGCTCATGCTTGGGTGGCGCCTGATAGCTGGATGCCTTAAGCCATGCATCTATATTGCGGGCGGCTTTCTTGCCATGACCGATGGCGACAGTGACGTTGCGTTCGGCGGGAACCATGTCGCCACCCGCGAAGATGCCCGGGTGGCCGGTCATCATGTTGGGGTCGACCTTGACGACGCCGTCGTTGACTTCCAGTCCGGGGACGTCGTTCAACAAAGCCAGATCGACATCCTGTCCAAGCGCCAGCACCACCGAGTCGGCGTCCATGGTCTCGAATTCACCCGTGGGTTGCGGAAAGCCTTTGTCGTCTAGCGCCATTTTCTCGATGGTGATAGAGCTTTCGCCGGCCTGCTTGATGGTCGACAGCCACTTGACCATGATGCCTTCTTGCAATGCTTCCTCGATTTCAAAATCGTGGGCGGGTGCCTTTTCACGCGTTCGGCGATAAACGATGATGGGCTCGGCTCCCATGCGCTTTGCGGTGCGGGCGACGTCAATCGCTGTATTGCCACCGCCATAAACGATTACGCGACGGCCGAGCATGGGTTTGTCCTGGCCTTCCATGCTGCGCAGCACTGAGATCGCATCGACAATTTTTGCTGCGTCACCGGCCGGGATCATGGCACGCTTGCCGATGTGAGCGCCTACGGCGAGAAACGCCGCGTCGAATTTTCCTGCCTTCATGCTGGCAAGAATGTTGTCGACTTTAGAATTCAGCTTGACCTCGACACCGAGATCGACGACGCGCTGCATTTCCGCGTCGAGTACTTCGCGCGGCAGGCGATACTTTGGGATACCGAAACGCATCATGCCGCCCATGAAGGGCCCGGCGTCATGCACCGTGACGCGATGACCGAGTCGACGCAAGTGATAGGCAGCTGACATGCCCGAGGGACCGGCACCCACGATCAGCACGTGCTTGCCGGTATCGGCCTCGGGCGGCGCCAGTTTCCAGCCTTGTTTGATCGCTTCATCGCCGAGAAAACGCTCCACCGAGTTGATACCCACCGGGGCATCCAGCTTGGCGCGATTGCAGACGTCTTCGCAACTGTGATAGCAGACGCGGCCCATGGTGGCGGGAAAGGGGTTGTCTTTGGTCAGGTGTCGCCAGGCTTTTTCGTAGTTGCCGGATTCGGCATGAAACAGCCACCCCTGTATGTCTTCGCCGGCTGGGCACTGATTGTTGCAAGGGGGCAGTCGGTCGAGATACACCGGGCGCGAGGTGCGCCAGGAACCGGTGTGATTGGCCAGCGACGAGCCCGGATTGAGAGTAATTGCAAATGGCTTGTCCATGTCAGCGCGTCTCCGTTTCCAGCAATCCGTACCTGCGTATATTTTTGTCTGCCTGCGCCTGAATCCTTGCAATGGTTTCGACCGCCGGATTTTTGCCAAACAGGTGAGCAAAGCGCTTTTGCGGACGCAAATAGTCCTCGACCGGGAGCGGGCGCCGTATCGCCAGCGCCGACTTTACTTCGCCATGCTCGGCTTCGAATACCGGGAAAATACCGGTTTCCTTGGCGAGGCGGGCGATGCGAATGGTGTCGTGCGAGGCGGTTCCCCAGCCCAGCGGGCAGGGCACCAGAATATGAATATAGCGCGCACCACGCATGCCCATCGCCCGCGTTACCTTGTACTCCAGATCACGCAAATCAGCCACAGTTGCGGTAGCGACGTAAGGGATTTCATGCGCCATGGCAATGGCCGGGACGAACTTGCCCTGGCCGAACGGGTTGCCCGGCTCGGGTCCGAGCGGCATGGTGGTTGCCGTGCGTGCTGACGAGGGGGTCGCCGAACTGCGCTGTACGCCGGTGTTCATGTAACCGCCGTTGTCGTAGCAGATGTAGAGCACGTCGTCGTTGCGCTCGAACATGCCGGACAGGCAGCCAAATCCAATATCGGTGGTACCGCCGTCACCGCCTTGCGCTACCACGCGCGTGTCGCCTCCCTGGCCTTTTTGCTTCTTGATCTTGATCGCGGCGGCAATGCCGGTGGCTACGGCCGCAGCGTTGCCGAACAGGGAATGAATCCAGGGAATCTGCCAGGAGGTTTCCGGGTACGGCGTGGAGAAAACTTCCAGGCAGCCGGTGGCGTTGGCAGCAATCAGTTGGTTTTTGCTGGCGATCATTGCTGCGTCAATGGCGTAACGCGCACCGAGCGCCTCGCCGCAGCCCTGGCAGGCACGATGGCCGGAATTCAGCGAGTTGGTTCGTTGCATGTTGGCTTGCACGCTGCGATCTTCCGGCGCCAGCAAGCGGTTGCCGACGGTAAAGGTGCCGGTCTGGTAGAAGCTGATGGGTTGTAGCGACATTGTGGCGGCTCCTAGGCGATTTTCGAAGCGACGGTGCCGAGGTCGCGCAGCATGGCTTCCGCCGCAGGGCCCGAGCGTCGGGTCTGCTTTTCGCGTTCAAGCTGCCGGTTGACGACTTTCCAGTCGAGATCGAGGAAGGTGACCAGTTCAAGTTCGTCGCGGCCTGCCTTTTCGAAGAGCGTGGCGAGCGATTTTTTAGTAATTGCGCGTCCACCCAGGCCGGCCACCACGGTGTAGCCCTTGAGTCCCATTCCGGTGACAGCCATGCGCACATCGGTCGCGACAATACCGCCGCTACCGACGGCAAGGCTCTTTTCCAGAACCAGGAAGCGTTTGCAGTTTTTCAACGCAGCGGCGACGGCGACGAGCGGGAAGGGTCGGAATGAAGTGATGCCCAGCACGCCAATCTTGTGTCCCGCCTCGCGCATGTCATCCACGGTGTCCTTGATGGTGCCCAGCACCGAACCCATGGCTATCACTATGGTTTCCGCATCGTCGGCTTTGTAGGTATGCGTCAGCCCACCGGTATCGCGGCCAAAGACTTTCTTGAATTCATCCGCCAGTTGCGGAATGCGTTCCAGCGCCTGCATTTGTTTGGCATGAGCCAGATAGCGTACTTCCATGAAGGCTTCGGGCCCGACCATGGCGCCGATCGACACCGGTTCGGCGGGGTCGAGTACCTGTCGTGGTTCGTACGGCGGCAGAAAATCGTCGACCTGCGCCTGCGTCGGTATGTCGGCACGCTCGTAGGCATGGGTGAGGATGAAGCCGTCCATGCACACCATCACCGGTAGTGAAAGCTCTTCGGCCAGTTTGAAGGCCTGGATGTGCAGATCGAGCGCTTCCTGATTGGTTTCGGCAAAGAGTTGTATCCAGCCGCAATCGCGTTGTGACAGTGAATCTGAGTGATCATTCCAGATATTGATCGGTGCGCCGATGGCGCGGTTGGCCACGGTCATTACAATCGGCAGGCCCAAACCAGACGCGTTGTAAACCGCTTCGACCATGAACAGCAAGCCTTGCGACGCGGTCGCCGTATAGGTTCGTGCGCCCGCGGCAGACGAGCCGATGGCCACCGACATCGCGGCAAATTCGGATTCGACATTGATGAATTCGCAATCCTTCAGTTCGCCCGACTTGACCATCTCCCCCAGGCCTTCAACGATGTGGGTCTGCGGCGAGATGGGGTAGGCGCAAATCACTTCGGGCCGGCAGAGTGCAACGGCCTCTGCAACGGCATGGGAACCTTCACACTGTTTAAGCATTGGCGGCCTCCTGGCGACGCGCTTCTTCCATTTCAGCGCGCACAATATCGTAAGCCTCGGAGGCCCCCGCGATATTTCCGGCGGCGACTTTTTCCGAGAATTTGGCGTTGATCGCCTTGATCACCGATTCGAGGCGAATGACTCCGGACACGGCAGCGAAACCACCCAGCAAAGGCACGTTGGGCATCGGGCGGCCAACGTGTTTCCTGCTCAGGTCGGTGGCGGCAACAGTGCATAGGCGTTCATGCGGCCAGTCACGAACGTAGTCGCCGAGCCCCAGCTCTTCAAAGCTCTTGTTGGTATTGATCAGGATGTAGCCGCCTTTCTTCAAGCCGGCGAAGACGTCGACCTGATGCAGCAGGGTCGGGTCTTGAATGATCAATGCATCGGGCTCCATGATGGGCTCGCGCAGCCGGATTTCCTGATCGGCGATTCGGCAAAAAGCCACCACCGGTGCGCCGGTGCGCTCGGAGCCGAAACTGGGGAAAGCTTGCGCGTGACGACCCTCCTCGAACGCTGCAATCGAAAGCATCTCAGCAGCTGTCACAACACCTTGGCCGCCGCGGCCGTGGATACGAACCTGGAACATGATTTCTCCCTCGTTTTGCCCTGCAAGAGAATATCAGAGGACAGAAGTTGAAAGGATGCCCCTACAACGTTTCACAGGTTTTGCGCTGCGTCAATAAAGTGTTCAGCTAAAGTGTTCAGTCTTTCGCCCGCACTGCCTGTAACGGTAGAATTGCCCCTTTACCCGCGATCAGGCTGAAGAATGAAGCACATCACCGATGACGTCCGCATCCGAGAGATCAAGGAACTTTCACCTCCCGCCCATCTTTCGCGCGAGTTTCCAACTACCGATGCGGCTGCAGAAACGACTTTTCAGGCGCGGCAGGCGGTGCACCGGGTACTGCATGGCGCCGATGACAGAGTGGTGGTTGTGGTTGGTCCCTGCTCGATTCACGATTATGCAGCGGCCATCGAATATGCTCAAAAACTCCGCCAGGAAGCGGATCGTTTTTCAGCCGATCTGCTGATTCTGATGCGGGTGTATTTCGAAAAGCCGCGAACCACAGTGGGCTGGAAGGGACTGATCAATGATCCGCGCATGGACGGCAGTTTCAAAATCAACGAGGGTCTGCGTCTGGCGCGCAAGCTGCTGTGGGAGGTCAATGAGCTCGGCTTGCCTTGCGCTACGGAATTCCTCGATACCATCACGCCGCAATACACCGCCGATCTGATCAGTTGGGGCGCCATCGGCGCACGAACCACTGAGTCGCAAGTGCATCGAGAATTGGCATCAGGCCTGTCGTGTCCGGTGGGTTTCAAGAACGGTACCGATGGCAACATGCGTATCGCAGTCGATGCGATCAAGGCGGCGGCAAGCCCGCATCATTTTTTGTCGGTGACCAAGGCCGGTCATTCCGCGATCGTTTCCACCAATGGCAACGAGGATTGCCACGTGATTCTGCGTGGCGGCAAAACGACAAATTACGAGGCAGCGGGAGTAGAAACCGCTTGCGCCGAACTTGGCAAAGCCGGTCTCGCGGCGCGGGTCATGGTGGATTTTTCGCACGCCAACAGCAGTAAGCAGTTCAAACGCCAGATTGATGTTGCCAAGGATGTCGCAGCGCAACTGGGTGCCGGAGAAGAACGCATTTTCGGCGTCATGATCGAATCTCACCTCAAGGAAGGCCGGCAGGATCTGGTGCCGGGCAAACCCATCGAGTACGGCGTCTCGGTGACTGATGCCTGTTTGGGCTGGAAAGACACGCTGCTCGTGCTGGACATACTCTCCAAGGCCGTGCAGGCGCGTCGCCTGACACTGGCCGAGCGCTAGGCGGGCATAACTCAAGTTGTCGGAGGTCGTGAGCAAAATCCAATTCTTTAACCATCTGGGACACGGGGAACTCGGGGCACGACAAAGCTCTTGTTTTTCCCCGCGCCCCCCGTGTTTACCGTGATAAATGCTTTTCCGGCTATGCCGGTTTTAGGAATGCCATGACCGGCCGCCTGTTTGCGGCGCTACTGGCCGTTACGCTGGTTTTCCGGTTCTGGCTGGCGGCGGCGTTTCCTATCACGGGTGACGAGGCCTATTTCATTTGGTGGGGCTGGAAGCCCGACTGGGGGTTCTACGACCATCCGCCGATGATCGGCTGGTGGTTGGCCGTCTTGCTGCAAATCGCCGAGGTCGAGTGGTGGCTGCGTTTGCCGTCCATCCTGTTGCCGGCCGTGCTGGCGCTCGGTACATACTGGGCGCTACCGCGCGTGATCGACGGACCGGGTGAAGAGCGGAGATTATGGGCGGCGACTCTGGTGCTACTGGCTCCGGTAAATGTCTGGAACGTGTTCATAACCACCGATACACCGCTGATCTATTTCAGCGTGCTCTCCGGCCTGGCATGGATTCGGGCTTCACATGACGACTCGCCACGCTGGTATGTCATTGCAGGCGCACTGTTGGCCGGTGCCGTGCTTTCGAAATACTTTGCGGCGATCCTGGGTTTTGCCTATCTGGTGGATGTGCTGCGCCGGCGCACACGTGGTGCGTTTGCCGGGCTGGTCATCGCCTATGCCTGTACGTTGCCGGCATTGGCCCTGATGGCATGGTGGAACAGCGGCAACTGCTGGCCCAACTACATGTTCAATTTCGTCAATCGCCATGGAGATGCCGGCTGGTCGCTGAAGACACCGCTGCTGTATGTCGTGACGCTTGCGTACGTACTCGGTCCGCCGGTGTTGTGGCTGGTTTGGCGACATCTGCGTTCGGAACGCCGTATCGTCAGCGCCGAGTTTTCCTATTCCGTGTCGCTCGGCACGCTGGCCTGGCTGCCATTCCTGCTGTTTGCCGGCCTGTCGCTGGTCAAACAGATAGGCCTGCACTGGCTGCTTTCCTTTGTGCCTTTTACCCTGATCTGGTTGACATTGCGGCTGTCTCCCGCAAGTCTGCGTCGACTCGGGTTGTTTTTTGCTGGCTTCGCAACACTTCACATTGCCGGCATCCTGGTGGTTTCCCGCCTGCCCCTGGAGACCTGGCAAGAAACCCGGCTCTATGACGGCATCGTGTTGACCTTCGAGCATCAGCCGCTGGCGCGTGAACTCGAGCCCAATTTCAAGAGCGAGCGCGGCGAGCGAGTGTTGGCAATGGATGGGTATTCGAATGCGGTGACGCTGGGCTATAACCTGCGCAGATATGTGGTGGTGTTCGGCGAGGCTTCGAGTCACGCCCGGCATGACGACTTGATGACGGATTTCCGCACTCTGGAAGGACGCGATTTTCTGATATTGCGTAAGTCGCAACCCAATGTTGACGATTACCGTCGATACTTCCGTCAGGTCAGCGTGGATAGCTTCGAGGTCCGCGGCGCAAAATTCTGGCGCGTAAAGGGCGATGGCTTCGACTACGCAGCCTATCGCGACGGGGTGCTGGCGTCGGTCCGTCAGAAGTACTATGCAATTCCGGCCTGGCTGCCGCAAACTGCGTGCTATATGTGTGATCGTTACTTTCCAGGGCAAACATGTCGTCGCTGAGTGCGTCGCGCCTGCCCGCATGGCTGAGGTTATTGCGCCCCCATCAATGGCTGAAGAATGGATTTGTGTTCGTCGGCCTGTTGTTCGGGCATGCAGGTGCCGATCCGATCAAACTTGGCCAGGCGCTGGCGGCATTCGCCGCTTTCAGCCTGCTGGCTTCCGCCGTGTATGTGATGAACGATCTGATCGATCGCGAGCAGGATCGCCTGCACCCGAAAAAGCGGAACCGGCCGTTGGCTGCGGGTACGATCGGTGTCGGTACGGCTGTTGCCTTGGGGATGGCTTGTCTGCTGGCTGGCGGTGCCATTGCTGTCCTGTTTGCCGGATCGGCACCCTGGATTTTTCTCGTCTATGTGGCACTCAACGTCTGCTATAGCCTGGGGCTCAAGCATGTGGTCATCCTCGATGTGTTTATCATCGCCTCCGGCTTCATGTTGCGCATTCTTGCAGGCACGCTGGGTCTGGACATCGCTCCTTCGCAATGGTTGTTGCTTTGCGGGTTGATGTTGACGCTGTTTCTGGGCTTTGCCAAGCGTCGGGCTGAACTCAATGCGCTGCCCACGGACAGCGCCAGTCATCGCCGGGTGCTGGAACATTACACCGAGCCAATGCTCGATCAGTTCATCGGCATCGCTGCTGCCGGCACCGTAATTTCCTATGCGCTGTATACCGTCAGCGCCGAAACCGTGGCTTTGCATGGGACGCGAGGATTGATCGCGACCGTACCTTTCGTGCTGTATGGCATGCTGCGCTATCTCTGGCGCCTGCACCGACGGAGCGGTGGTGGCGACCCGGTGCAGGAATTGCTGAACGACCCGCATCTGCTGGTGGCGATAGTCGGGTGGTTGTTGTTGGTCATTGCTCTGCTGGGCGGAGCTATAATGCCAAGGCCATGAGTTCAATCGATAATGTTACTGCTGCGGAGTATTTGGGCGATGCGCTGCCCTTTGTCGACCGCATCCGGGAGATCATCGAGGTCATTCAGCTCTTCGAGGATTTCGAAGTCGACGAACTCGAAGGGCTCGCCCGCTACATGCGTGTTTATCGCGCGCCGGCGGGTACGGAAATCATTCATGAGGGTGATGAAGGCGATTTCATGCTGCTGCTGCTTGACGGCAGTGTGGAAATCGTCAAAAAGGATGTGCGCGGTCTACCTCAGATCGTTGGCTCCGCCGGACCGGGCAAGACCCTGGGTGAAATGTCCCTGATTGACGGCGAGCCGCGTTTTGCCAGCTGCGTTGCGCTCAGCACGGTCGAGGTTGCGGTGCTTGATCGCGAAGGCCTGTCGCGCATTATTGCCGAAGAGCCGAGTATCGGCGTCAAGTTGCTGATGGAGCTGCTGATGCTGCTCAATCAGCGGCTGCGCAATATCACCGGCCAGCTTATGGATTGCCAGGAAGCGCGGCGTTCGCGGATTCGCTAGTCGTTTTCGCCAATACTCAGGGCGCCTCGGCGTAGCCTGTCGGAGCGCCTGGCAAAGTATCAGCCCGCTACCTCACTCAGTGAGAACACTTCAGGATTGTCTCCGTGATCGAGCAAAAGCGCACGTACCCGCGCTTGCCAGCATTCGCGGAACTCGGTTGCTTCTTCCCCGGTCGCGCTACCTGCCAGACACTTCTTCATCAATTCACTCGTCTGCGGCGCGAAGGGAACGCTGTGTAATTGCGCGGCAACGTCCACAGCGACACCGTTGTCGATGCGCGTGTAGCGTATCTCCTCTGTGATGTCTGACGAAAAATAGAGCAATTCGCGTCGGTCAAAGCGACCGCCGATGCCCTTGAAGCCGGCGTCTTGCGTGGCACCCGTCAGCATCGAAACAACATTGGCCATTACCCCGGTGACGCCTGACAACCGGTCTCCCCGGAACTGAACACGAATGCCGCCACGTTCGGGCAATGCGTCAGGATACAGATACGCCAAGGCTTTCAGTGTCATCCAGTAGGCCGCAGCTACGGTAGGACAGGAATGACCGGCCAGTTTTACTGCATCAAGGTAGTGGTACTCAATGCAGCCATGCTCCGCCGCGCCGAGAAACTCTGCAAGCGGATCAATTACGACCAGGCTTCGCACCTCGCCGAAGAAGGACGGCGTCTGCACTGTGGCTTACTGCGTTTTGACGAAGTCGATCACGATATCGCCGGGCTCGCGCTGCTTGTAGGTGATCTCCACCGCTTCGCCGTAGCGTTGTACGAGCTGATCGAGCAGGGGCAGGGGGTCGTGATCGTTGACGAAGCGCATCGTTTCGCCGGCGCGCAAGGCATCGAGCGCGCCAAAAATGGCGGCATGGCGAAAACGCTTGGCAATGCCACGGGCATCGAACGGGTAAATTGAATCGGGCGAGATATGGATGTGCATGACGTGAATCCTTGGGGTTGGGATGGCATCAATATGTAGCATCCACTAGAATAATGAATTGATATAAATCATTTATAAATCATAAACTTAAAACCATACTAAAAAAGTAGGCTTTAAGTGATTCGAAACATGTCAAAAAGCTCAAATACTTTTTTTGAGCGCAGCGGCTTGTCTAGTCTGGGGCCGGTACCTGGCAAAACCTGAACCGAATTCAATTCGGTCACCAATAGGCCAAATCGTCAGGGCATGTTTGCCGCAGCGCAGCAAATTAAGCCTAAAGTATTACGCATTGATTGCCGATAGACAGTTTGTCCGGGATTTGCATTTGTCCTGAAAATCTCTATTACTTTTGTGGGATGATAGTCAGGGGCGGTAATCCTGTTTTCAAGGCTTTGCGAGAGAGTGGTAGCGGGGGAAGTTTGCGGCTCGGAATGTTGAGGCGAAGGCTTAGTCCCGGGAAATTGGCACGACGCGAGCGTGAGCGCGGCCTTGAGTCCGATGACGCCGGTTTGCGTTGCAGAACGAGCCTGATCAGTGGAGGAGAATATAAAAAATGAGCGGTTTTTGGGATCTGCACGAATCTATAGAAAAGAGCTTCTGGAATTCCTTGACCAAAAAATTGAGCAGCTTTTTGCTGATTGCTCTGGTCGATCTCTTCTATCTTGGTATCTATGTGAAGCTGAGCCGCGACATTCAAGCTCAGCTGGCGGCGGGAAAAATTCCGGCGGAATTGGCACAGCAGATAAACGCCACGCTGGATTCGGGATTCTGGATGATGGTAGTGCTTACCATCGCTGTAGTTCTCTGGACCGTTCTCCAAATACTCTATTTGCGCTTTCTGATTGTCCGTCCGATCCGCGAAATAACCAACATTTTCGATCAGACGGCGAAAGGGGACGGTGACTTCACCGGGGCTCTACCTCTGACCACTCATGACGAGCTGCGAGACATGGCTGTTTCGTACAATCGCTTTTCGGGAAAAATGCGGCAGATCATCAGCGATGTCCGCAAGATGAGCGTGAAAATCTCGCAGAATGCCGAACAGGTCAAAGCGCGGGTGGATGAAACCGGGAAAACCGCCCGTGAGCAGGGAGACGTCACTGAAACGGTTTTTACCGCCAGCGTCGAAACCACCAAGGTTATCGAGGAAGTCTCCAACGCTACCCAGGTCATCTCGAGTTCCACCACCACCAATCTGGACAACGCCCGTATCTCTCTTGGCGAAATGCAGGAAATCGCCGTCAAGATCAATACTGTGAGTGACAAAGTTCTGCGCTTCAATCAGACGGTTGATGATCTTTCGCGGCGCTCGGAAAGCGTCAATCAGGTGGCATCACTGATACGCGAGGTATCCGATCAAACCAACCTGCTGGCGTTGAATGCGGCCATCGAGGCCGCGCGGGCAGGTGAACAAGGCAGAGGTTTTGCGGTTGTGGCGGATGAAGTGCGAAAGCTCGCCGAGCGGGTCAAGTCCGCCACCAGCGAAATCACCGGAAACATCGACGCCATGCGCAGCTTGGTGTCTACCACACGGGTGGAAAACGACGAGATCAATGCCGACGTGGAGCAAACCCGGGAAGTGGTGGACCGCTCCGCCGTCCAGTTTCATCACATGGTCAGCGAGTTCGAGCAGACCGGAGAGCAACTGCTGCACATCGCATCAAGCATGGAGCAGTTGTCGGCTACCAACAGCCAGGTGCATGACAGCGTTCGGGTGATTCATGGCCTGTCGAAACAGGTGTTGAGCCACATGCAGGATTCCGAGACGCGGACGGAGGATTTGACGAAGTCCACCGAGAACGTGCAGGAACTTGTTTCTCGATTCAAGATCGGCACGGGCGCGTTCGACTTCGCGGTTGGGCATATCCAGAAGTTTCAGGCTGGCATCCAGTCGCAACTGCAGCAGATGGCAGACAGCGGCATCAACGTATTCGACAAAAACTATCAGCCTTTCGGCAAAACCAAGCCGCAAAAATACAAACTGTCCTGGGGCGACGAGTTCTCGAAGCGTTGTCAGCCGATACTGGAGGATTGCCTGAATACGCTTCCGCATTGCATTTACGCGGTTGCAGTCAACACCGATGGCTACCTCTCGGCCCACAATTTGAAGTTCTCCAAGCCGTTGACCGGGGACGACAACGTGGACCTGATCGGCAATCGTACCTGTCGGAAATTCGAGGCACCGGGTGAATTGCGCGCCGCGCGTAATACTTCATCTGTTTTGCTCAGAACCTTTATTCGGGATACTGGTGAGTTGCTGTGTGACATCTGCGTACCCATCATGGTTAACGGCCAGTTGTGGGGCAACGTTCGGGTGGGCGTGACGTCGGACTCGCTGATGGCCGATTAGGCCAAAGTCTTCCAGAGGCGGCCCTGGATGCCGCCCGGCTGTTCTGACTTTTTGCAAGATGCATGTCGACTCGACTTCCCCAACAGGCGGGCAAGATTTGGAGCTTTTTTCGTGGAAGCCGCGAAAAGTCGGTGTTGGTAATACGGCGATTGATAGAAGATGATATTCATCGTCACCATCATTGCAGCGATGAACAACACGATCATGATGAAGCCAGCGCGCAGGAAATAGCGACGCGGTATCCGCCGGGGCCATTGATCAGCGCCTTGAGCTAATGGGTCGGCAGCAGGAAAGAGTTCGAAGCGGCGAGCGCCGATATTTGATGCCGGAAGCCTTCAGGCGTTCTTGCCCTTTTGCCAGAGAACATCGCTGCCGCCGGCGGCCTTGTTCAGCCATCGGCCAAGAACGAAGAGCAGATCGGATAGACGATTCAGGTATTGCCGGCTGGTGTCGGATACCGGTTCCTCGGCAGCAAGAGCCACAGTGACGCGTTCTGCGCGACGGCACACGGTGCGCGCCAGATGGGTCAGCGCCGCGGCTCGATTGCCGCCGGGCAGGATGAACTCCTTGAGTGGTCCCAGATCGGCGTTGAAACGGTCGATTGCGGCTTCCAGTCGTGCCGGCTGTGTGGCTTTCAGCAAGGCAGAACCGGGGATGCACAATTCGCCGCCGAGATCGAACAGGTCGTGCTGGATGCCGGTAAATAGCGCGCGCACGTCGGCTGGCAGATCCTCGCAAAGGATCACGCCTAGCAGCGAGTTGAGTTCATCAACGTCGCCCATGGCGGCGACGCGGGCGGAGTTCTTGGTGGTGCGTGAGCCGTCGCCGAGGCCGGTGGTGCCGGCGTCTCCGGTGCGGGTGTAGATTTTCGAAAGGCGATGTCCCATGGCGGGTTCCCTGTAGTTGGGTGTGCCCCGATTATGACTCAGAGTGGTGACAGCCTCTAACCCGAGACGCTATGATCGGTTTGCTTTACCTCGCCCGCGAGCAACACAGGAATAGTCGCATTTCGCGTCACTTGATCGCTGACACTGCCCAAAAGTTTGCGGCTGAGGTCGCTACGAATATGGCGATACAGAACGATCAGATCGGCTCCGGTGTCTGTTGCGGCGGCAAGGATGCTGTCGGCAATGCGGCCCGGTTTGACGATCAATTCTGCTTCGATGCCTTCGACCTTCAGGTCTGCGATGGCAAGTCGAGCTTCATCCGCGATGGCCACCGGCAATTCTCCACTGCTATCCGGCACCGAGAACAGCGTTATAGGCAGTCGCGCCGGCTTGGCCAGTTGGCCAGCCAGGGCGCACGCCGCGACGGACTCTTCACTGCCATCAAACGGGACCAGAATACGCCTCTTCCACAGCCTGTTTCCGGGTGCCACCACCAATATATGGCAAGGTGCATTGGCAAGAACGCGTTGTGCCACCGGGCCCAGCTCGGCGGACACGAATGGAATCATGTGGCGTCCAATTACCAGCAGCTGGGTATGCGCCGCGTTGGCCGCAGCATGGACCTCCTGCGCCAGATCACTGCCTTGTCGCGTGATGAACTCGCAATGCACGTCTGCAGCGATTGCAGCAGTGTGAATCGTGGCGAGGCGCGCGGCCACCGTTTCCAATTGTTTCTCTTCGATGGCGACGCCTGTAACGTCTAGCGTTACGCCAAACTGACGCGCCAGGGCAATGGCCAGATCACGTGTTTCTGCCGCCATTTCGCTATCGTCGGCGGCGAGCATTAGCCGCAGGCGCCTGTCCCCGTCGGGTAGGCGGCCGGAGTGACAGGCGGCAAAAATACGTGTCTTGCATGTTCGACAGATTTCGGGGTCGAGCGTCCAGTAGAGGGCATCGGTGGGATTGGTCTTGACCGCGAAGAAGGCGCCTTCGCCAATCTGGCTGTCGTAGCCGCCCTGGCGCAGCAACTGGTAGGCGGCATCCTTCATGCGGTAAAAGTACAGGCCACCACCCATGCGCCGCCGCCGGCGTGCTTCCTGGGCGAACATTTCGGCCCCCGCAACGTCGATGAAGTTCATGCCCAGCGAGACCACCAGCACCGATTTTTGCCGCGGGTTGTCCGCATCAATCTGCTGCAAGGCTTTCTGGATGTGGTCGACGGCACCGAAGTAGGCTGAACCGTTGATGCGCAGTACCCGCAATTGAGGACATTCGCGCTTGCCGCGCGCCTGGACGAAATGGTAGCCGCTGGCATCCACTACCGGCACTACGGGTTCAATGCCGGGTCGCGAGGTGCGATGCAAGTACATCAAAAGGGACAGCAGCACGCCACCGACAATGCCGGCCTCCAGATTCATCAGCGTGCCGATCAGCGTAACCCAGAGAATGGCCGATTCGGACTTGCTTGTATTCCAGATCGAAGCAATATGGTGAAAATCAATCAGCCCCCAGGCAACGAGGAAGAGGATGCCGGCCATCGCCGCATTGGGCAGGTAGGCGGCGAGCGGGGCCACTGCGAGCAGGATCAGGATCAGGATCAGCGAGGCGAAGATCGTTGCCAGCGGCGTGCGCGCCCCGGCTTCGTAATTCACCCCAGAGCGGTTGAACGAACCCGACGAGGCATAACCGGAGAAGAACGCACCGAAGATATTCGACAGCCCCTGACCGATGAATTCCTGGTTGCCGTTGATGCGCTGTTCCGAGCGGGTGGCGATGGCACGCGCTATGGAGACCGCTTCGGTCAGGGCAAGCATGGTAATAATCAGCGCCGGACCGAAGGTCTTTTTCAGGGCCTCGAATGAAAAGTCCGGCAGGGAGAGTGGCGGCAGACCGGCGGGCAAAGCACCTACGGTCTTGATGCCTGTCTCGGCCTGACCAAGCCAGAAGTTGATGACAAAGGCGATCAGGCTGCCGCCGATCATCGCCGCGATCATGTAGGGAAATTTTTTCCAATAGCGGCGGGTGGCGATGCCGGTAGCCAGCGTGGCGACGCCGACGAAAGTGACCCAGGGGTTGATCTGGTCGAGCTGAACAAAAAATTGGTGCAGGACTTCGTAAAAGGGCACGCCGCGCGGAATGTCGATACCGAAGAAGCTGCGGATCTGGCTGGCTGCGATCAGCACGGCAGCCCCACTGGTGAAGCCGATCACCACGGTATGAGAAATGAAGTTGACCAAGGCGCCCATGCGGGCAAGCCCAAGCGCAAGCTGAAAGATGCCGACCTGCAGCGTGAGCGTCAGGACCAGGCCGATATATTGCGGCGTGCCGGGTTCGGCAAGGTGGTGGATCGCGGCGTAAATGGCGATCGAGATTGCTGTGGTCGGGCCGGAGACGAGATGCCACGACGATCCGAACAGGGCGGCGACGATGGCCGGGACCATGGCCGCGTACAACCCGTATTGGGGAGGCAGACCGGCGATGGTGGCGAAGGCCACACCCTGAGGCAGAACAATCAGTGCGCCCGTGAAGCCGGCCAAAAGATCCTCGCGCAGCGAAAGCCGTGTGACCATCGGCCACCAAAGAATGAAAGGGAATAGCTTGCCCAGTTGTCCGGCTATAGGGTTCATTAGGGGAGGATCGATCAGTACTGCTATGGTCGGCGAATTGACCATATTAGCAGACCTGAATATTTGGTCCCAATCGGGACAGCGGTGTTTCAAAGATACGGCGACTTGATCCGAAGATAAAAAACCTGTGACCAGAAGAGTCCCCGCTATTGTTAGGATGGATGGGTTTGTCGAAACGGCTGCTGCGGATTCAGGCGAGGGAACCTCAAAGTCAGCCAAACGTTAACACTCAGATGCAGCGTTCCTCGTAATTGACACGATGTGATTGCGTGCGTGACGCAGCTAACACCTCGCCCGATGGCTGGGTGCGCAGTCACTCGCACTCAATGCATAGAATTGCCGGCAGCCATGAAGTCTAGGATCAACCTGAAAGATGGAAACATGAAGAAAGTAGTAGCAGCCGCGATTTTCATTTCATTGGCCATTGCGGCAGCGACGGTCGCGCCGAACATGGAGATCGCCATCGTGTTCTCCATTCTGCTGCTGACGATCTATCTGTTTGCCTTTGAGGTGGTCGGGGTTGACGTCGCCGCCGTCAGCATTCTGGTGATTCTCGGCCTGATCAGCCACTTTGGCGGAGCGTTCGGCATGGCCAAGCCACTGGTGCCGGCTACCGAACTATTCCGCGGCTTCTCCAGCAATGCGGTGATGTCCATCATTGCCGTGATGATCATCGGCGCCGGACTGGACAAGACCGGCCTCATGGGCAAGGTGGCCGGCACCATCCTGAAGTACGCCGGGCGTACCGAAGCGCGCGTCATTCCCGCGATTTCCGGCAGCGTCGGCTTCATTTCCAGCTTCATGCAGAACGTCGGCGCTGCGGCGCTGTTCCTGCCCGTGGTTAGCCGCATCTCGGCGCGCACCGGGCTTGCCATGTCGCGCCTGCTTATGCCGATGGGTTTCTGCGCAATCCTCGGCGGTACCATTACGATGGTCGGCTCAAGTCCGCTGATCCTGCTCAACGACCTGATCCTTACGTCGAATCAGGCACTGCCGGCAGCGCAGCAAATGAAAACCTGGTCGCTGTTCTCGGTGACGCCTGTTGGCCTAGCGCTGTTGACTACCGGAATCGCTTATTTCGTTCTGGCCGGGCATTTCGTGTTGCCGGGAAAGGCCGCTGACACAACAAGCAGCGGAACCGATGCAATGGATTATTTCCAGCGGCTCTACGGCCTAGACTATGCCCTCTACGAAATGGTCGTGCTGGCCGACAGTCCGGTGGTCGGCAAGGTCATTAATGATATCGAGGGGCCAAACTGCCTGCGTGTGATAGCAATCCTGCGCGGCAGCGACGACTTGCGCATGGGACCGGCGCGCGATATCGAGATCCCCGCTGGCAGCATCCTCGGTCTACTTGGTGCGCCCGAGCGACTGCGCGAGTTTGCGGCAAAAAACGGACTGGAACTGCGCGATCATCTCGAAACCTTTGTCGAACAGCTGGCGCCGACCAAGGCGGGCATCGCCGAGGTGGTGATTCCGCCCGGCTCCAACCTGATCGGCAAGAGCGCGCGCGATGTCTGGATGCGCAAGGTGTTCGGCATATCCATGACGGCGCTGCATCGCGGTGGCGAAACGCTGCGCCTGGGTGACGGCATCCGTGACATGCCGCTGCAGGCCGGCGACGCACTGGTGGTGCATACCGGTTGGGACGCGCTGACCCACCTGAAAAAGAACAGAAATTTCGTCGTCATCACCACCGAGTATCCGCACGAGGAACTGCGGCCGAACAAGGTCAAGCCGGCGCTGGCCTTCTTCGGCGTCACGCTGGTGCTGATTCTGTTTACCGACATCCGGCTCTCGATTGCGCTGATGGCCGGCGCCGTCGGTATGATCCTCGCCGGGGTGCTCAAGATCGAAGAGGCCTACCAGGCGGTGAGCTGGAAATCGGTGTTTCTTCTGGCCAGCCTGATACCGCTCGGGCTCGCGGTGGAAACCAGCGGAACGGCGGCATGGATTGCGCAGCAGACGCTGGCCTTGCTCGGTGATACTTCGGTCTGGGTGATCCAGCTGGCGATCGCAGTGCTTGCCACCTTCTTCACGCTGGTAATGTCGAATGTCGGCGCGACGGTGTTGCTGGTGCCGCTGGCGGTGAATATCGCGATCGGCGTCGGCGCAAATCCAGCGGTGTTCGCGCTGACCGTGGCTCTGGCCACCTCCAATTCCTTCTTCCTGCCGACCCACCAGGTCAATGCCCTGATCATGGGGCCGGCCGGTTACCGCGTCGCTGATTTCATGCGAGCGGGTGGAGTCATGTCCGTGCTTTTTATCGTGGTGCTGATGGTAATGATGAATCTGTTGTTCTAGTCAGCCACGATGCCCAGCTGCGTCAGTGCCGCCTTCAGTCCGTCGATGCGGCTTGGAAGTATGTGCGCGGGTTCAAGCTGTGCCAGTACTCCGTGTGTATCCAGCAGCGCCATCACCTTGACTTTGCCGCCAATGAGAAAAGTGGCTCGTCCCTTGCCCTGGGTGCGTTGGATCATGTCCTCGATGCTGCGGGTGGTGGTGTAGTCGATGCTGGAAACGTCGGAAAGGTCAAGCACCAGAGCGTCGTATCCATCGAATTCCGCCAGACGTCTCACCATGTGCTTGGCGGCGCCGAAGCTCATCGGACCGCCCAGGTGGTAGAGCAGGATGCGTCCCCGCGCCGACGCCAGAAGAGCCCGTTCTTCGGCACTCAGCGGCGCTTCGTCATGTGGTTCGGTGATGGCCGTGATGCTGGCCAGTTGCATATCGGTGACTCGTTTCAACATCACCATGCTGGCCATGATCATGCCGACCGCGACGGCCGTTATCAGGTCGACGAAAACAGTGAGGAAGAATACCGTGAGCATCATCATCGTTCCCGCCAGCGCCATCTTGCGCAGACGCCGGAGGTAGTCCCAGTCAATGATGTCGGTGCCAACTTTGACGAGAATTCCGGCCAGCACGGCATGCGGAACATAGCGGGCGAGCGCGCCAGCGCCGAGCACGATCGCCAGCAACACCAGCGCATGCACCATGCCTGATATTGGTGTCAGGCCACCGGCGCGGACATTCACCACCGTACGCATGGTCGCGCCAGCGCCTGGAAGCCCGCCCAGCAGTCCTGCGACCGCATTGCCGACGCCCTGTCCGATCAGTTCGCGATCGGAGTCATGGTTGGTTCGGGTAATGTTGTCGGCAACCAGCGAAGTCAGCAGCGAGTCAATGGAGCCCAGAACGGCGAGTGTCAGCGCGGACTTGAGCATGTCGGCGGCGAGGCTAATATCAATGTGCGGAAACTGTATTGCCGGCAGCCCGGTGGGAATGTCGCCCAGGATGCTTGCCTGACCCAGTAAGTAAAGCGTTTTCCCCTCAATCTCTCGGCTGACGATGTCGCCGCCCGTGACAAGGAACAAGCCGAGGGTGCCTGCGATGAGCGCCAGCAGCGGCGCCGGGAGAATGCGGTTGAAGCGTTTAGGCCAGAGGTATACGACCAGGAGCGTGGCGCCGCCCAGCACGGCTGCGCCGGGCGCAATATTGGCTAACACTTGGGGCAGATCGCGCACCGCCGCCATCGGGCCGGACGCGGTGACATGACCGAGAAGCGGCCCGAGTTGAAGCAGGATGATGATCACGCCTATCCCGGTCATGAATCCTGAAATCACTGGTGCAGGCACCAGGTTGATGTACTTGCCGAGCTTGAGGACGCCGAACAGTATCTGAAAGCCTCCGCCCAGTATTACCACGGTGAAGGCCAGCGCCGCGCCCTTGCCCGGATCGTCGGGATAGAGCGAGGTGTATTGCATGAATACGGCGGCCATGACCACGGTCATCGGTCCGGTGGGACCTGAAACCTGGGACGGTGTTCCGCCCAGCATTGCTGCAAAAAGGCCGACGCAAATGGCGCCGTACAATCCAGCTACCGGCCCGGCCCCGGAGGCGACGCCGAAAGCCAGGGCCAGCGGCAAGGCCACCACTGCCGCCGTAACACCGCCAAACAGGTCTCCGCGCAGATTGTCGAAGCGCAGGCCATGAATGGCGCGCTTTGCTGTTTCTTTCCATCCAGTCAATTTTTCCATTCTGCAATCATATCTTCAGTACGCTTGTCGCGGGTGCAACTTCTCGGCGTTGGTGATACGGCAAATTAGCCTCCGCCGTTCAGTCCGGGCGAAGCAACATCTCGCGAGTCAGGCTGCGTACATCGGTCTGGCCGCACAAGGCCAGGGCGGTAGTCATTTCGCTGCGCATCGAAGACAGCATATGGGCGACACCGGCTTCACCGCGAGCCGCGACTGCATAGCCCCAGGCGCGGCCGAGCATGCAGGCTTTGGCGCCGAGCGCCAGCGCCTTGACGACGTCAAGGCCATTGCGCACTCCGCCGTCCATCAATACTTCAAGCTTGTCGCCGACGGCGTCTACCACTCGCGGCAACATATCGGCGCTGGCCTCAACGCCATCAAGCTGGCGCCCGCCGTGGTTGGAAACGACGATGCCGTCGGCACCGTGCACGGCGGCCAGGCGCGCATCATCCACATCGAGTATTCCCTTGAGCAGGATCTTGCCCGGCCAGTTTTCGCGCACCCAGGCCAGGTCGGCCCAGGTGATGCGCGGATCGAACTGGCTATCCACCCAGGCCTTGAATTCCGGCAGGCTGCGCGCGTCGGGCACTGCCGTTGTCAGGTTGCCGAACATCAGCGGCTTGCCCCGCATGGCGACATCCAGCAACCAGCGTGGATGCGAGATTAAATCCCAGGCCTTGGTCAGCTTGCCCGTCAGCGATTGGGCGCCGGCCATGCCGTTGCGGATGTCGCGATAGCGCGTGCCCATCACCGCCAGATCGACGGTCAGCACCAGAACCGGGCAACCCGCTGCCTGCGCGCGAATCATCAGGTCCTTTGCATAGCTCCGGTCACGCATTATGTAGAGCTGGTACCAGAACGGGGCGTTGGTCGCCGCGCGAACTTCCTCAATCGAGCATATGGATACGGTCGATTCGCAGAATGCGACACCCGCTTGTTCTGCGGCACGTGCCGCCTGTACCTCGGCCCTGCGTGCCATGACGCCGGCCAACCCAAGCGGAGCCAGCACCAGGGGCAGATCAAGATCTTGTCCCAGCACGTGTGTGCCCAGATTCAATTGCGAGACATCGCGCATGACGCGCTGACGCAGCCGCACGCGCTGCAAGGACCGCAGATTTTCGTTCGCGGTGCGCTCGTCATAGGCGGCGCCATCAAGGTAATCAAACAGGTGTCGCGGCAGACGCCTGCGCGCCAGTTTCCGGTAGTCGCTTACGGTCGCCGGGGCGAGTCCGAGTCCGGCAGTTTCATGGTTCGTCATCTGATCCCCCAAGTTTTTCGCATATTACCGTTCCCGGCCCGGCGGGTGCGGCAGATACCAGGAACAGGGCTTGCGGCAGTGCCGCAAAAACTGGATGCCTCGTCTCCCAAAATGCATTGTTTCCTGTTTGGTTGGGTGAAACTCGGCTACCATGCAATTACCTCGGCATGCCTATCCATAAAGTTATAGATCCCTGCCATGACAACGATCAACGACAAGGCTGCAGCACAGCAACTGCGAGAGTATGAGCTGATCTTTCAGCATGCGCAGGTCGGCATCCTTGTGGTTCGCGATCGCGTCATTCAGCACTGCAATCCGCGCCTCGAAAAACTTCTTGGCTATGGACCCGGTGAACTGATCGGACAGAACACCCGGCTCTTCTATCAGAGTGATCAGGCTTGGCGCGATACAGGTCAGCGTGCCTATCCGGTAATAGCTGAAACCGGTAGTTTTACCGGAGAGGTGGAGTTCCGACGTCGCGACGGCGGCGTGATCTGGTGCCAGATCATCGGTAGCCTGGTCAATCATGATAATCCGGACGAGGGCCATCTCTGGCTCTATAACGATCTCACCGAGAAACGTCAGGCCGAGAATGAGCTGAATGCGCTGCTGCAAGAGCAGATGCTTATTTTCGAGCGCGCACATACCGGCATCATGTTTGTGCGCGACCGGGTGATCCTGCGCTGTAACCCCCGCTTTGAGGCCATGTTCGGGCATTCGCCGGGCGTGTTGATCGGACAATCGACTCGCGTGCTTTTCCCCGACGAGAAAACCTGGGCTGAAAATGGCGAGCGGGTCTACGCGATTCTTAGCGAGACTGGCGTCTTTGATGACAACCTGGACTACGTGCGTGGCGACGGTTCGCCGATCTGCTGCCATGTCATCAGCAGCCTGCTTGAAGCGGGCAACCCGGCAGCGGGCACGGTCTGGTTGTATGAGGACATCACCGCTCGCCGCGCCACGGAGCAGGCGCTGGCTCAAAGCCACTGGGAGCAGCAGCTGATTTTCGACAATGCGTTGATTGGAATTTCTTATCAACGCAATCGAACAATCTTGCGCTGCAATCACCGGCTCGAGGAAATGTTTGGCTATGCGCAGGGGGAACTCGCCGGAAAGTCTGCGCGAGTGATGTTCACCAGCGAGAGCGACTGGGCAGAGACCGGCCGTCGCATTTACCGCGAAACCGGTGGCGCAAAGACCTTTGACGGAGAAATTCACTACTGCAAGCGTGACGGCACACCATTTTGGGTTCGTGTCATCGGCCGCACTGTCGATGTCGCGGATGGCAGCGAGACCTGGATCTGGACCTACGATGACATCACCGCGCGCCGCGCGGCCGAGGAGGCGCTGACCAAAAATGCCGCAGAGTACGCGCTGATTTTCGACAACGCGCTGATTGGTATTTCCTATCATCGCAACCGCGTCATTCAGCGCTGCAATCCGCGTTTCGAGGAGATACTGGGCTACGGACCGGGCGAACTCGCCGGCAAGTCAACCCGGATCTACTACGCCAGTGATGAAGACTGGGAGGCAATGGGTCGTCACGTGTTCGGTGCGGATACCCATCGACAAACCTTCGAGGATGAACTCTGCTTCTATCGGCGTGATGGATCGCCGGTTTGGGTTCATGTCATCGGCCGCACTGTTGACTCCCCCGATGGTGAAACCTGGATCTGGATTTACGACGACATTACCGCCCGCCGTGCCACGGAGCGGGCACTGGAAGTGAGCCATCAGGAACAGCAGCTGATTTTCGACAATGCGCTGATCGGCATTGCCTACATGCGCGACCGGGTACTGCTTCGCTGCAACAGGACATTCGAAGAAATTTACTGTTTCGCGCCGGGCGAACCCATCGGCAAGACCACGCGCTTGATGTTCTTCAGCGAAGAAGATTTCGAGAACATCGGACATCGCTTGCAAGCTGCTGGTGAGCAGGGCCAGGGATTCTCCGAAGAAGTTCGTTACCAGCGGCAAGACGGAACGCCTATCTGGGTGCGCGTCAATGGACAGCCGATTCAGGAGGCCCAGGGCCAGGTCTGGATCTGGACTTGTCAGGATGTCACCCGGCAACACCAGGCAGAGGAAGCGCTGCGCCTGAGTTATCGTGAGATGGAGCAACGGGTGGCCGAGCGCACCGCAGAAGTCTCGCGGCAATTGAACTTCATGGAACAGTTGATTGAGTCGATTCCCGGTCCGGTGTTCTACAAGGATAGAGGCGGGCGCTATCTGGGTTTCAATCAGCGCTATCTTGAGTTTCTGGGAATGCCTCGCGACAAGTTGCTTGGCGCCACGGTATATGACATCGCGCCCAAAGAACTTGCCGATCGCTACAAAGCTGCCGATGATCAATTGTTCAATAAGCCTGGCGCGCAAGTGTATGAGACACAGGTTCAGCCGGCCAATGGCGAGCGGCGCGACGTCTTGTTCCACAAGGCCACGTTTTCAGACGCCGACGGCCGCGTGGGCGGACTCATCGGCGTGATGTTCGACATTACCGAGCGCAAGCGCATGGAAGAGCGGATGCAGCAGGCTGCAACCGTTTTTGACACCAGTCTGGAGGGCATCACCATCACCGCGTCGGATGGTTCGATCATTGCCGTTAACCGTGCTTTCACCGAGATCACGGGTTACAGCGAGAGCGAAGTGATAGGGCGCAATCCGCGGATTTTGCAGTCGGATCGACAGGAGCCGAGCTTCTATCGCGAGATGTGGGACACCATTGGTCGTGAGGGTCGCTGGCAGGGTGAGCTTTGGAACAAGCGCAAGGATGGCAGCCTGTACCCGGAATCGCTGACCATCAGTGCCGTCAAAGACGCTACCGGCAGGCTTATGCACTTTGTCGGTGTTTTTTCCGACATCACAGAGATCCGGCGGGCCAATGATCTGCTCGCTCATCAGGCCCACCATGATCATCTTACGGGCCTGCCAAACCGCCTGCTGCTGGAAGACCGGCTGCATGGCGCTTTGCTGCGTGCCCAGCGCGAACAGTCGCAGGTGGCGGTGATGTTTATCGATCTGGACCGCTTCAAGAACATTAACGACAGCCTCGGCCACAACGTTGGCGATACTGTTTTACGCGAAGTGGCCAGACGTTTCGGCAACTTGATACGCGAGTCGGATACGGTTGCACGGATGGGAGGTGATGAGTTCCTGATTGTGATGGAGGGCATTCACGATCCGACCATGGTTTCGCGTATTGCCGACAAGATTCTGGAAGATCTGCGCCTGAATCCGGTGGTTCTGGAGCAGGAGTTCTATGTCGGTGCCAGTATCGGCATTGCCTTCTTTCCGCAGGATGGTGGCGATTCAACAAATTTAATAAAGAGTGCCGATGCGGCGATGTATCGTGCAAAAGAGCGGGGACGCAATACCTACGAGTTTTTTACCCGGGAACTGATGCAGTCCTCGCTCGATCGCTTCAGGATGGAAACCGATCTGCGGCGCGCCATCGAACGCGACGAGCTGTTGATCTATCTTCAGCCGCAGTTCTCACTCAAGACCGGCGAACTGCTTGGGGCGGAGGCCTTGGTGCGCTGGCTGCATCCGCAAAAGGGTTTGGTGATGCCGGCAAGGTTCATCCCGCTGGCGGAAGAATCGGGTCTTATCGTTGCGCTGGGTGAATGGGTGCAGCACGCCGCCTGTGCCCAATGGGCGGCTTGGGCGGCGGCCGGGCTCAGACCGGGTGTCCTGTCGATCAATGTTTCGGGGGTCGAATTCCGTCGCGGACAGATCCAGGGCATGGTGCGTGAAGTGCTCGAGGAAACCCGTCTGTCGCCTGCGCTGCTGGAACTGGAAATCACCGAAAGTGCAATCATGAGCCAGGTGGAAAACAGCGTTCAGGTGCTGCATGATCTTCGCGAGATGGGGATCAATCTGGCGATTGACGATTTCGGTACCGGTTATTCTTCTTTGGCCTACCTCAAGCGCTTGCCTCTCGATAAGCTGAAGGTTGACCAGAGCTTCGTGCGGGGGCTCCCTGGCGATTCCGAAGATGGTGCGATTGTCCAAGCCGTCATCGCACTTGGACACAGCCTGCAACTGAAAGTTATCGCCGAAGGCGTGGAAACCGAGCGTCAGCGCGAGTTTCTGATCGTCGCGGGTTGCGATGAGATGCAGGGCTATCTGCGTGGCAAGCCAATGCCGGTTGCAGATTTCAACGGCAAATTTCTCGGCGTTTGAATTTGCCGGACCGATTCTGCTGAAGGCGGAAGCAAAGTCCCTATTTCTGCGATGCCAACCCGGGAAAACCTGTACTTCGGGCGTTGAATTGCCGGGCAACGCCGATGAAGCGGCCATAAAAAATTTGGAAGCGCAGAAGCCATCGGTATCGCTATGCTTGGAAGCATGTCGCAACGGCTGACCCTATCTCGTGCTGCTCACTTGCTGGGCATTTCGCGCGTAGCTTTGCAAAAACGCATACGCGAGGGCGAACTGCCGTCTTTTGACGGCATGGTGACCGTCGACGAACTGCAACGCGGCTGGCCGGAATTGAATTTGGAGGAATCCGGCAGCTTCGAAAAAACCCGGGAAATTCGTGAGGATGCATTTGCCAGACGCTTGCGTGAACGCGTACTACCGACCCAGGAAGCGCTCGCGCAGCGCTTGTTTGCGCAAGGGCAGGAACTGGCCGAATTGCAGCGTACCCTGACGCGTTATCACACCCTGTTCGAATTGATACAAGTCAGGCTCGCGGCTTCACCGCCGCCTGCAGCAGAAGATATTGGAAGGCTGCTCGATGAAGGTATGGCGCAGGCGCTGGGAGCACCTGCTCCCGAGCACGACATGGCCGCGCTCGATGCTATGCTGCGCGTCATGTCGGCGCACGTTACGGTCAGACCATCCGGTCGCGAATTCTTTGTCGAAGGTTCGGAAACGCTGCTGAAAGCGGCCTTGCGCGCCGGTTTGTCGCCCAATTATGGTTGTGGCAACGGTGTATGCGGGTTGTGCAAGGCGCGCGTGGTGGAAGGCGATGTGCGCACCGTGTCACCCTCCGACTATCGATTTACAGAGGCCGAAAAGGCGCAGGATCACGTCCTGATGTGCGCCTGTACAGCGCTCAGTTCCGATCTTGTGCTGGAGGTGCTGGAGGCAGGCGCACCGGAAGATATTCCCGAGCAGCGCATCGTCGCTAAAGTGCGCAGCATTGAGGTGCTGAGCGACGACGTAATGCGCTTGCATTTGCAAACTCCGCGCAGCAATCGCCTGCGTTTTCTGGCGGGCCAGCGTGTCACCCTGGGTGTCAGCGCCGACGTGGCCGGGGGCAGCGACCTGCATGGCGAATTGCCGGTAGCGAGTTGCCCCTGCGATGACCGCAACCTGATATTTCATGTCAGCCGTGCGCACAGCCGTCCCGCCAGCGCCGACTTTTCACGGTACGTTTTCGATGGCAAGGCCAAACCCGGTGACGAAGTTTCCGTGTGGGGCCCATGGGGCCGGTTTGTATTGGAAGAAGGTTCCCCGCGCCCACTGGTATTCATCGCCATTGACACGGGCTTCGCACCCATCAACAGCCTGCTCGAACATGCCATGGCGGTGGATGCCGCAGAGACCATCACGCTTTACTGGGCGAGTTCAAGGCCGGGCGGCCAGTATCTTCCCAAGCAGTGTCGTGCCTGGGAAGAGGCGCTGGACGAGTTCAGCTATCAGGCGCTGGCTGTTGATGAATTGCCGGCGGCACTTGCGGCACATTCAGCTTTGCCGGGATGCGATGTCTACCTCGCTGGTGCGGCGGAACAGGTAGAGCAATTGGCCACGGCCCTGCTTGCAGCGGGTGTGCCTCCGCAACAGTTGCATGTCGAGTCGCTTTGACATCTTTTCAACTCATCTTGACCCACTCATCATGACTCAAGCGCAGCGAATCATTTCCATTCAGGCACAGGGTATCGATCCCGAACTCGACGCCTGTACCTCGGCCGAACCCTTCGCACTGATGGTGCTCGGTGACAGCATGGAGCCCGAGTTTCTCGAGGGTGAAATCATTCTGATCGAGCCCGAGGGATTGGCTACCGACGGCTCGTTCGTTCTCGCTCAACTGGATGGTGAATGGATTTTTCGCCAGTTGAAACGGCAGGATGAAGGCTGGCGCTTGCAGGCCCTGAACCCGACCTATCCCGGTGCGAACATTTCAGGTCTCGACGCGGTCAAAGGAGTCATCATCCAGAAATCAAAACCCGGAAATCGCCGGGCAACCAAGCGTTACGTGGAGTAAGTCCGATGCCGTACTACATTTATCGCGTCACATCACTGGGACCGGTTCCCCGGTTGGAGAAACTCGCCCAGTTCGAAGTCTTCAAGGAGGCCTCGCAGGAGGCCAAACGCCTGCGGCGTGACACTGATCTTGGGGAGGGCGTAGCCATCAAGACCATCTTCGCGGAAACCGAGTTGCAAGCCGAAGATCTGCTCAGCCAGCCGCGCGGAGAAGAACCGATGACGGGAGAGGATTACTAGCGCCGTGGTTGACGAAGCAGCCTTTCGTCATGCCCGAGGAGAGATCAATCGGCTGCCCTGTATTTTTGAGCGTGCGCTGGCCGCGCGTCATGCGGCATGCGAACTGGCGGTGTCGCACCAGATAGCCGAGCGAGAAACGGTAGCGTGCGCCCAGCCGGTGGCGCGGGCGGTTTGTGCGCAGATGTTGGCGCTTCTTAGAGAAAAGTCTGCTTTTGCACTGGGTCTGGCTGGCACCCGGCGCATATTGCCGCATGCGATGGTGATGAAGATTCAGTGCGGTGGGCTGGATGGATTGAAAGCCTTGCTGGACGCCGACGCGATCGCACCGGACATACGCCGGCTGGTTCGGATGGCACAAGAACAATTCGGTGATCTGGAAAAGCTGCCATTTTCCGAAATCGTGCAAGGGGTGGCGGCCTGGAAGCCGCGCCGTCGCCATGGCAGGGCGCCCGGATGATCGCCGACATGGCAGCGCTGGTGAGCGCGGTGCAAACCAATTGCGATATCGCCGATGCACGCCACGCGCGCGATGTCAGCCTGTGCACCTATCTGCTTGGCATGCGCGAGTTCTACCGTTGGGAACACGAACTGCCCTGCGGTGAGTCGCCACCGCGCGACGACGTCGGGCGCTGGATCGCTGAACGCGAGGCACGCTGGGAGGACATTGCCGAGGAAGACTTCGTCGCGCTACCGGTGGCCGGACAAAGCTTCGAGCCCTTTGCCGCGCAGCAGGTCAATGACGCGCTGGCTGGCAGCGGACTGGTCTATGGCGCGGGCCTGGGACGGTTTCACAAGCCACACTTCTTTCTTGGCAGACTTGATCGCGATGAACAGCGCGGCAGTGCGCGGCTTCTGGTTTGCGGCTGCGAATACGCCCGCGATGTATCGGCCATTCCAGCTGCCTCGCAAGGTACGACGATGATCGTGCGCCGCGAAGCTCTGCGTCAGTGGCTTTGGGAAAAGGCCGAAGGATGGAATCTCAAACAGCGCGACGGCGCGCTGAAATCAGCCTTGCTCGCCTACGGCTTCGACGTCGATCCGGTGGCCGCCATTGAACGCATGGTCGATGGCGAAATTGAAACACTGGTCTTGCATGAAGAGGGCGAGATTGCCGCCGGGCATTTGCTAGGCGATTGCTGGCCGTCAATGCTGGCGAGTTTCAGTGGCAAGCGCGCGGAACTGCTGGCTCGCGCGGTGCGAGACAACCTGGCGGATTGCCTGGTGACGCTACCGACATTGCTGCAGAGAGGTCGCCATGACTCGTTGCATTTCTGGTTCTCCACATTCGATGGTCTGCGTCGCGAACTGTTTCCAAGCCTGGTCACGGCATATACGGAGACAAAAGTCGGCGATGGTGACACGGCGAAGAATGCCAGCTTGATAAGCATGGCAGAGCTGGAAGCTGCCGCCGAGGTGGGAGCAGTTCAGTTTGCGACACTTGGTCGGCGCCTTCTGGAGCTGGACGAGCCTGAGATTGAGGAACTGTCGCTTGAGGCGGCCGCGATTGCGCTTTAGATAGAGACTTGCGTACTACAGCAAGTTCAACAAACGGGTATTGCTCGTGATATTCGACGTAACAACCCGCCTTCAAAGACTGAAAGCAGCCTGGTTCTGAAGGCTTTGTGAACCCCGTGCAAGGTGCCGACTTGTATGTGCCGGCAGTGCCAAATCCAGGACTATTGGGGCGAAAAAATGCCGGCTCGCAATCGAGCCGCCATTCAGTATGTTGATGAATGATTACTTGCTGCTAAGGCATTTCTTCATGAACATCTTGTAGTCATCACCCTTCTTGCCCTTGCCCTGTCCAGCACAGACCTTCATCCTGTTTTGCTGCGCAGTTGGCCCAGCCGTGGGTCCCGGTTTAGGCATTGGTTTCATCTCTGGCTTCGGCATCGGCTTCACGTCAGGCATTGGCTTGGGCATCATCCCCGGCTTGGGCGGCATCGGCTTCGGCATCACCTGCGGCCCGGCGCCTCCCTGCATGCATTTCTTGACGAATGCGCTCTTGGCGGCGCCGGCCAGCGGCTTACCACTCTTGCTGACAGCCTTGGCTTCACAGTCTCCCATACCCGCCTTTGGGGCCTGGGCATACGAACCAGCGGCAAACAATGTCGCGGCAATGGCTATGATCAGTTTCTTCATTTCTGACTACCTCCTGATTGGAATTAATCTTTGTCGCGGCGATTGCCACATTTGATTTAACGCTACGAAAATCGAATTGGTTGACTTCCGTTCACATTCCAATGGTGTTGCACCGGAATGCGAACGCCGGATACTACCGGACTTTCCAGGTCCAGGAACCGCCGACGCCGATATCCACCGGCGAAATACCGGCACCAACGGTACCGCTCACACCGAAGCCCTGGAACTGGGTAAAGCTCTCATCAAATGACACGTCAACCGCCGCGCCGACAATCTTGCTCGGCGGCCCGCCCGAGGCGCCGACACTCCAGCCCCACCCTTCAAAGCTGTCGGCGGACACTTTGGGGAAGAAGCCCGCGCCCAGCGATGCACCGCCGGCGACGTTGGTCACCAGTTGCGGCCCCAAACTCACGTAGAAGCCGGTGTGGCCCTTGTAGTCCGTGATGATCGACAGCGTCAATCCTGCTCCGACACCGTAAGCGGCAGATGCCGAAAGGTTATAGGCCATGAAGAAATGTTCCGGCGCGGCCTGTGCTTCGCGGATGAAGAAGCCCTGATCGAGGAAGGCTGACTTTCCGGCGAAGTTGGGACGCAATCCGAGATCGGCGAGTTTCTTGTCCATCTGGGAAGCTGATGCAGTGCAGAAGTTGCTTTCACTGAACAAGTCCTTGACCTTGCCGGCCGTCGATTTCATTTGCGCTTCCAGGCGTTTCATTTCATCGATCACGTCTTTTGACGCATTGATGCCATTCGCGGCAAGGTTTAGAACCTCGTTCTTTTTCCCGGCGTTCTTGAACAGGCCCTTTTGCGCATTGGTCTTCGCCATCAGGTCTGACATGACTTTCTCGAAGTTGGGCAGGCCGGGCATTCCGGGTACGGCAGGCAGCTTGATCTTGGTGGCTCCTTTGAGTGCGGCCATGGTGGCCTTGCACACTTCGGCGCTCAGTCCGTTGAGAACAAATTCGCCGGCTTTGACCACATATTTACCGGCCTCGACCACCGTGTGGCCGACAACCTTGCCGCCCTTGATGACTTCTTCACCAACGACCTTACCGCCGACAACGATTTCGCGGCCGACCACTTGGCCGCCTTTGACGATGAACTTGCCGCCCTCCACGGTCTTGGTAGCGACGACTTTGCCAGCCTCGACGGTTTGCGTGGCGACGATCTTGCCACCCTTGACAACGACACGTCCCACCACCTTGCCGTTTTTCACGACCTCATGCGTAACCGTATCGCCTGATTTGCTGACTTCCTTCCCGATTGTTTCGCTGGTATCGACAACCGAGTCGCCGACCTTGTGTGCCGTCTTGTCAACCGCGTGAAACGTATCGCCGGCCGCTTTTGCCGCACCTTTGCCGACGGTTGTCGCTGCACCGGCTACCGCGCCTGCGGCAACGGCAGCACCGCCTGCCACCGCTCCGCCGACTTTCTTGGCCGTACTGGTAGTTCCTTTGACAACTGTCTTGGTGGTTGTCTCGACAGCCGAGGCGCCCTTTTTCGCAGTACTCGAAACGGTCGAGGCGCCCTTCTTGACTCCTTTTTTTGCCTTGTCAATTATGTTCGCATGAGCCTGAATCGATCCGAAACAAAATGCGCATGAAATCAGCAGCGCAAATAAGCGCTGGAATGTTTTTGACGCCATGATTATTACCTCCACAGGGAAAATTAATCAGATCGAGGCACGATCCAAAGGTGGATGTGACCATCAAAAATGTTGTCAATGAAAAACTTCAAAATAAAAATAGTACTGCTCTTTGTCGGGCTAGTGTAGATAATTATCTATCGGTCATTGGCTGCTGCACTTTCGAAGCGGGCATTTACACAAAACGGAAAGTCCCGCGGCGAAATCTTTCAATTGCCGATTTTTCAGTACAAGCTTCCGCGCTCGATCTTGAGTTTCCACGTATAAGTGTTCGAGACTGCTACATCGCCGGAGATCAAACCCAGACCGATCGTCCCGCTGGTGCCGAACCCCCGGCACTGCTGGTATTTTGACCTTTAACCCGGCGCTGACCACACGCATCAGAGTCTTGCACCTTGGGTTCGAAAAGCCATCGAACGCGATCTCTCCCGCTTTGATTACATACTGACCACCGGCCACCACGTTGTGGCCGACGATCTTTTCCGGTTAGACAATGATTGCAGCCTCTTTTTCCCGTTATCAGCTGGCGAGTGTGCTCGATGTTTGCGGCTGTCTTGTTAACGGAATTCCGCGATGAGACGGCAAGTCAGACCGGCAACGGCGAGGTGTCAATAGAAAAACCCGGACCGCATGCCAAGAAAGAACAACGGCATCACATACCAGATCCCCGAAAATGCCGCTGTCCGACTATTAATGCGGCTACTCGTCTGCTACTCCTCGAGTTCCCGCACCATTTCTGAAAGCGAAGTGACGATGTCCGACAGGCCGACCGAAAGGTTGATCAGGATGCGCTGGCCAAGCTCGGGGTGCCGGCGGCAGATTTGCCGGAAGTCTTCACCATCCAGACGCCAGCACACGCTGCGGGTTTCGGCGATCACGTCGGCACCGCGCGGCCGGCCAGTGAGCATGCCGACTTCGCCGAAGCTGACGCCGGGACCGAAGCTTGAGAAACGCAACACGCGCCCTTCGATTTGCCGCGACACAGTGGCCCGTCCGGCAGCGAGCAGATATAGAAAATCGCTTGCATCGCCTTCGCGAACGATGTGTGATCCGGCTTCAAACTCTTCGCGGTGCAGCAGTGCTTCCAGTTGGGCTCTTTCGTCAGGTTGAATACCTTTGAGAATATCGAAGACTTCAAGCGGGTATTCGGTTCCCTCGTCCATGCTGATGCCCGCCTTCAGCAGTAGAATTTCCTCTGCATGCGTCACAGCGCTGTCGGTATCGTCGAAACATCGGCCATCGGCGATCAAGCTTGCACCTCCAAGGTTTTCTAGCGACTTGCGTATTGGCGAGCCCTGGCCGACATAGGCCAGCAGAAGCGTGCACTGGGTCCGTGTCAGCGCCTTGTCCAACTGATTCAGGGCAACGACGCCACTGCCATCGATACTGTCAGCCCGCTTGAGATCAAGCACGAGTATCTGGCAGCCTGCGGTGGCGCGCTCCAAATGGTCGGTGAGTTGTTCGACCGATCCGAAAAAGATCGCTCCTTGCACCTGAACCAGAACGATGCGCTCCGCCAGTTGACTTAGCACGCGTTGATGCGCGGAGGGGCGCGTGGTACGTGAGTGGAGATGCGTTCCGGTGAGGGTGCGGCGCACGATGTTTTTCGAGGCGTCGCGGACAAAAATCACAAACGACAAGCTCATGCCGGTGATGAGCGCCGGCACAACCCCGAAAACGACGACGATCAGCGTGACGGAAATAACGACTGCAATCGTGGCGAGAAGGTCGGAGTCGATACCCTGTCGCTGGCGCCCGATTAGCAAGAGCAAGTTTTTGCTCCAACCGTCCAGCTGGGTCAGTGTGGTCGCGACCACCACGCCTGCCATGACGGATACCGGAATATGGCCGATCACGTTGCCCAGTCCAACGGCGCAAGCCGCCAGCATCAGACCATGGGCGAGATTGGCGGCACGCCCGCGCCCACCGTTGTTCAATACGTAGCGGGTGATTGAAGGTGATCCGCCGGTAGGCAGTCCTCCCATCACGCCCGAGGCCACGTTGCCCAGACCCTGTAGCAGCAACTCGCGATTGCTATCCGGACGGACGCCAGTCACTGAACCCGATGCCGAGATGCTGATCAAGGATTGCAGTGAGGCGATCATTGCAATCATGATCGCTGTGGCGAGCAGATCGGGAGCAATCTCCGCGAAAGCGTCGCTGCGAAGCAAACCTGACAAGGTGTCGAACTGTGGCGTCAGGGGCAGTTCCAGCGCGCTGGTTCCCACCACGCGACCCAGATCTGTTCCAGGAAACAGTGCCATGGCGGACCAGTAGAGCGCACTGCCCAGCACGATTCCCCATAAGGCGGCCGGACCCCATTTCAACCAGCGGGGAAGTACCGAGGTGATCAGCAGGGCCGCCAAACCCAACACGGCCGCACCAAAGTGAGGAGTGGATAGGCCCTGCACAATTCGCCATGTTGCCGACCAGTTCTGTTCACCCAGCATGGCGGGTATCTGAACCAGCAGTAAAAGTACCGCGAAACCGTTGATGAAACCGGCAATCACCGGATAGGGAATGAAGCGGACGAACTTGCCCAGTCGGGAAAGACCAAGGACGGCCTGAAAGGCACCCGCAAGCAAGGTGCACACAAAGGCAAGTGCCATCAGCATCCCGGCTTGCTGCTCCGGCGAAGGAAAATCCCGGGCCAGCGTGGGCTGGCTGACCGCTCCAATCAGCAAAGTGGAGAGCATTACGGCAAAGGTTGCCTTGGGAGATACCAGGTGCAGCGGCTCACCTGCCAGCAGGCTGCGCAGCAAAGCGACCACGATGGATGCGGCCAGTGCGGCGGAGGTTGTCATCGCGATGAATTGACCGCCCAGCGGCTGTGCCAGCACGAAGCCGCAATTCAGGATAATGGGGAACGCGATGATCGCGCCAACGGCGCCAGCATTTATGTCCGCTGCGATCGACTTGAATTTCACGGCCCCCTCCCGGCCCCGTCGGGACCGATTAGGGAAACACTGAATAAGGTACAAACGCCGTGAACGATTTCTTTGTCATGGAGTCAGACAAAAAGTTGTGATCACAAAGGACAAGACGATGAAGCAGATGACGCTGGCTAC
>JAIPCF010000085.1 GCA_021738385.1 Sulfuritalea sp.
TGAAGGACAGTGCCGTGCCCAGCACACCGAGAAACACGATGCTCAGTGCGCCATCGATTTGCAGCGTCTGCAGGGCAAACAAGCTGCCGTCAATCAGCGCGGCGACGGTCAGCATGACCCAACCGGTCAGGCAGGCGCCGAAAGTTGCCGCCAGCGGCGAGATGCTTCGATTGACCCGCCGACCGATGAAGGTATAGCTGGACCAGAGCACCACACAGCCGAGGATCAGCAGTTCGCCGACTCCCACCGCACCATGCGTCAACAGGTTTACATCGCCGCGCGTCACCACCAGCAGGCATCCCAGCATGGCGATGACGACGCCGATGAATCGACGAGGCGTCATTGGTGAACCGAACAAGGCCCAATCCGCCAGCGCGATCACCGCCGGGGTCAATGCCACCACCAGCGCGCCGCGGCCCGCCTCGATATGGCGCATGCCGTAGAGAAAGCAGACGTTGTAAAGAAAAATGCCGCTGGCCCCCAACTGACTAACGCCGATCCAGTCGCGCGCTTTCCAGTGCGGGATGCCTTCCTTGCGATACAAAACCATGCCCAGCACCAACGCCGCCAGCAGAAAGCGCCAGCTTGCCGTTGCCAACGGCGAGACCTCGGCGACCGCAATCCGCGCGGCCACCCAGGTTGCGCCCCAGAAGAAGGCAACGGCCAGCAACTTGAACCAGGTGCTTGGAGATATCGTCATGTCCGGGAGGCAGGCGGGTAAATGAATATCAGGCGACTGAGCAAAGTTCGATGCCTACCGCCGTGGCTTCGCCACCACCGATGCACAGGCTGGCCACGCCACGTTTCTTGCCCTGCTTTTTCAGCGCGCCAATCAAGGTGACGATGACACGAGCGCCGGAAGCCCCAATCGGGTGACCCAAGGCACAAGCGCCACCATGGACATTGACTTTGTCATGCGGCAGATTGAGATCGTGCATCGCAGCCATGGTGACCACGGCGAAGGCCTCGTTGATCTCCCACAAGTCGACGCTGTCCGCGCTCCAGCCGTTCCTGGTCAGCAGTTTCTTGATCGCGCCGACCGGTGCGGTAGTGAACAGACCGGGCTCCTGGGCGAAAGTGCTGTGGCCGACGATGGTGGCGATGGGCTCAAGTGCCAGCTTCTCGGCCTGCGATCGGCGCATCATCACCAGTGCGGCCGCGCCATCGGATATCGATGAGGAATTGGCGGCTGTGACCGTACCATCCTTGCGAAACGCCGGTTTCAGTGTTGGAATTTTTTCGAGATTGGCCTTGAACGGCTGCTCGTCCTTGTCAATGACGGTGTCGCCCTTTCTGCCGGAAACGGTAACCGGGGCAATCTCCCAGGCGAAGCTGCCGTCCGTATTGGCCTCTTTGGCACGCGTGGTCGAGGTAATCGAGAACTGGTCCTGTGCCTCGCGCGTAAAACTGTAGGTCCCTGCACAGTCCTCAGCGAAAGTACCCATTAAACGGCCTTTGTCGTAGGCGTCTTCCAGTCCGTCGAGAAACATGTGATCCTTGACCTCGCCATGACCCAGGCGATAGCCGCCACGCGCCTTGGGCAACAGATAGGGGGCGTTGCTCATTGACTCCATACCGCCCGCCACCATGACCTCGACACTGCCAGCAGCCAGCATGTCGTGGGCATACATCGCGGCGCGCATGCCCGAACCGCACATCTTGTTGACCGTGGTGCAACCCGCGGCCAGCGGCAAGCCGGCGCCAAGCGATGCCTGGCGCGCCGGCGCCTGACCCTGCCCTGCCGGCAGCACGCAACCCATGATGACTTCGTCAACCTGTTCCGGCTTGAGCCCGGCGCGTTCCACCGCGGCCTTGATGGCGACGCTGCCCAGTTGCGCGCAAGTCAACGAGGCGAAGTCGCCCATGAAGCCGCCCATAGGGGTGCGGGCGGCGGAAATGATTACGATCGGATCGGACATGTTCTTCCTTTCAGTTCAATATTTGGTTCAAGGCCGATAAGGCTATTTCATAACGCTCGGCTATATGTTCGGGGTCGCTCACGGTGAGACCAAGGTCGCGCACCAGGCCGTCCTTGAGTCCGTAGATCCAGCCATGGATGGTGACGCTCTGCCCACGCTGCCATGCCTCCTGAACGACGATGCTGCGTGAAACGTTGATCACCTGCTCGAGCACGTTGAGCTCGCACAGGCGGTCGTGACGTTGCCCGGGAGGCAAGAGGTCGACTCGGGCGAAGTGCTTGACATGTACATCCTGGACATGACGCAGCCACAGATCCGCAAGCCCGACACGCTGATGGTTGAGCGCCGCCTGGACGCCTCCGCAGCCGTAGTGTCCGACCACCATGATGTGCTTGACTTTGAGCACATCGATGGCGAACTGGATGACTGACTGACAATTGAGATCGGTGTGCACCACCACGTTGGCGACATTGCGATGAACGAAGACTTCGCCCGGCAGCAGACCGACGATCTGGTTGGCCGGTACGCGTGAATCGGAACAGCCGATCCATAGATATTCCGGAGACTGCAAATGCGACAAGCGTTCGAAATACTCGGGGTCAACTTCCCGAATCTGCCGCGACCAGGCACGATTGAAGTCGAACAAGTGGAACAGGTTCTGGTTGGCCACCTGGTCTTCCGACCAGTTTTCAAGATCTAGCGCAAGAAACTGCGTGCCCTCTGCGGGTGTTTGGTAATAGGCTGGCGCCTCGAGAAATCCAAGCTCGCGATACAGCTTTACGGCGATGCGCATCGCCGGCAGGGTATCGAGCACAAGCTTGCGATAGCCGATTTCTTTCGCGGCACGAATTGCCGCCAGAGCCAGCATACGGCCGAGACCCAGACCACGCTGGGCGGGATCAACATACAGACGCTTGAGTTCGCAGACGCCTTCGGCAAGCTGTCGAATTCCAACGCAGCCGGCGCCGCGCTTCTCGCCATTTTCTTCGACTTCAGCGTAAAACAGCCTTCCCTTGGGTCCTGCATAGCGACCCGGCAGCGTTGCCATTTCCTCGTCGAAGTTCTGAAAACACAGATCGACGCCCAGCCAGGCTGCGTAAGTACGGAAAAACTCCCGCACCTGATCGAGTTCCGCCGTATCACCAGCGCCGATTTCACGCACAAGCGGCTCGCCAGAGCTGATATTCAATAGCTGCTCAGACATTTCATGTTTTTCCGTTTGCGGAAGCGAACAGTGCCGTGACTCTATTCATGTGGGCCACGGCAATTCGTGAGTCGTCACCATCTCGCGCGCCTTGGCCAGAGTTGTATCCGGCAGCGGACAGGACTTGCGCGCCTGGGTGTCAAGATGGATTCCGGTAAGCAATGTGATGGCTGATACTTCATCGGTATCGGCGTTACGCATTTCGTGAAAGAAGATCAGTTTCTTCTCGGTCACAGTGAGCATTCCGGTACGTATTGCCACCGTGTCGCCAGCGTGCAGCTCTCGCTGGTAACTGAGGCGCTGATCCAGCGCCGCCATGCCGCGATGGTGTCGGCGCAGGAAAGTGGCGCTCATTCCGAGATGCGACATCAGGTTCCAGGTGGCTTCATCAAATTTGCCCACGTACCACATGACATTCATGTGATTCATATGGTCGCAATGCCACGGATAGACCGTGCCGCGATAGGTATCGATGAGCTTGTTCATTTCAGACATTGAAAATCAGTGTCGTGGTGGTGGCATGGGCATACAATTTTCCGTCTGCATCCACCAGCTTGCCCTCGGCCGTTCCGATCTGCTTGCCGGCATGAATCACTCGGCCTTCGGCGCGCACCGGGCCGACACGATCCGTAAGCGCGCGGATGTAGTTCACCTTCAATTCAATTGTCGTGTAACCCTGTCCTGCCTCCAGTGTGCTCTGGATCGCGCAGGCGACACAGGAATCGAGCAATGTCGCGTGATAACCGCCATGTACCGATCCGATCGGGTTGTAATGTCGATGTTCCGGCACGCCCTGAAAAATCACGCGACCTCGCTCCGCCTCGACCAGATAGAAACCCAGCGTGTCCGAAATTGGCGGCCGCGGAAATTCACCCGCAATCATTTTCTGGAAAAGTTCCAGACCCGAGCATTCACGCAGATTCTCCAGCGTCAGCGCTCCCGGTCCAGGGGATCTTGCAATCACTTCCTCCTGGAGTTCCAGCCATTCCTGGCGCTTTTTCTCGCTCATCACATGGTCTCGTTGTAGAGCTCACGCCCGATCAGCATTCTGCGGATCTCGGAAGTCCCGGCGCCGATTTCATAAAGCTTGGAGTCGCGCCACAGGCGACCAACCGGAAACTCATTGGTGTAACCGACCCCGCCCAAAGCCTGGATCGCCTCGCCCGCCATCCAGGTCGCCTTTTCCGCCGAATAGAGAATCGCTCCTGCCGCATCCTTGCGCAGAGCTCTCGAATGATCACCTCGATCGCAGGCCTTGCCGACGGCATAGACATAGGCACGACAGGCTTGCCAGGTGCTGTACATGTCAGCCATCTTGCCCTGCATCAACTGGAATTCGCCGATGCTCTGTCCAAATTGTTTGCGTTCATGAATAAAGGGCAGCACCACGTCCATACAGGCAGCCATGATCCCCAGCGGACCGCCGGAAAGCACCGCACGTTCGTAGTCGAGACCGCTCATCAACACCCGTGTGCCATTGCCTTCGCCGCCCAGCACGTTTTCGACAGGCACTTTGCAGTCGTCGAAGTACAGAGGGTACGTATTGGAACCGCGCATACCCAGCTTGTCCAGATGCTGACCCTTGCTGAATCCGGCAAACCCCTTCTCGATGATGAAGGCTGTCATGCCCTTTGCACCGGCTTCGGGATGTGTTTTGGCATACACCACCAGCGTGTCAGCATCACCGCCATTGGTGATCCACATCTTCGAACCGTTCAGAACGTAGTGGTCACCCTTTCGTTCGGCTTTCAGCTTCATTGACACCACGTCCGATCCCGCGCCAGGCTCGGACATCGCCAGCGCGCCGACATGGTCACCGGAAACCAGCCCGGGCAGGTACTTCTGTTTTTGTTCCTCGTTACCGTTGCGGCGAATCTGATTTACGCAAAGATTGGAGTGGGCGCCATAGGAAAGTCCCACTGACGCCGACGCACGGGTAATTTCCTCCATCGCCACGATGTGGGCGAGATAACCCATTTGTGTGCCGCCGTATTTTTCTTCCACGCTCATGCCGAGCAAACCCATGTCGCCGAATTTCTTCCACAAGTCCGCGGGAAACTCGTTTGCCCGGTCAATCTCGGCGGCACGTGGTGCAATCTCCTTCGTGGCAAATTGCCACACGCTGTCACGCAGCATCTCGATGTCTTCACCGAGGTCGAAATTCAGTCCGATCATTCAGGCCTCCCCTCGGGGGGCAGCGAATGAAATGAGCGTGGGGGTAGTTTCATGGTGTCTCCTTGGGGTTTGGCGTCTATGGCGTCAAGCTTTGCCGTGCATGGTCATCAGGGTTTGCTGCATCGTCGCGCAATGCGTGGCCTTGCCGCCCTTGATCGCATAGACCTCACCGCGCGTAATAACAAGGTTGCGGCCGGACTTGAGCACCTGACCTTCCGCGACCAGAAACTCGCCATCGGCGGGCGCCAGCAAATTGAGCTTGAACTCCACGGTCAGAACATCGGCCCCGTCCGGCATCAATGTGTAGCCGGCATAGCCGCCAGCGCTGTCGACGATGGTGCTGGTAATGCCGGCGTGAAAATAGCCGTTCTGCTGGGTCAGATCGTCTCGATAGGGCAGGCGGATCTCGCAATGGCCGGGAGTGAGAGTGCCCATTTCCGCGCCAAGCAGATTCATGACCTTCTGCCGGGCGAAACTGCCCCGAACCGAGTGCTCCCAATCGGGATTGCGCGGCTCAAAAATACTGTGGGTCGGGCGTGCAGTGTGGGGCATTTCTTCTCCAGCGATTGGCGCGAATATTAGTTGACGTTGACGTCAACGTCAACTAATTGGACTTGGATCTGGGTTTGGACACTTTTGATGACGCGCCTGGCTTCGACTTTTCGGCCTTGAGCATTTCGCGACACTGCCGCTCGAAACGGCTGACCTCCTTGAGCACCGCCTGAATATCATCTCGCTGCTGCTCCAGCGCGGCGCGACGCTGCGTCAGCGCATCAAGAAACGACAGCAACTGGGACGATTCATCCTCAGCCGTGTCGTACATGTCGATCAGGTCCTTGATTTCGGCCAAGCTGAGCCCCAGCCTTTTTCCGCGTAGTGCAAGCTTCAGCCGGGTCTGGTCTCGCTTGTTGTATATCCGGTTGCCCGCTTCGCGGGCTGGAGATACCAAGCCGTGGGATTCCCAGAAGCGTATGGCACGGGTGGTTACGCCAAATTCGCGCGCCAGTTCGGTGATGGTTTGAGTGTCGGTCATGATTTGGGGCCAAATTGCAATCAATGCTGCACTGCACATAAGACCCTGAAAATTGGATAAAATGATCGGTCGATCATTGACAAGTTAAGCAGATTTCTTCGACTGATGCAAAGAGACTCTACTTGAACGCTCCTATCGCCTACATGCACGAGACTTCGCCCGCTGCCGGCGTGGCTGTGCCTGTCGCACCCGGTGTTGAGTGGCTGTGCATGCCCCTGCCCTTTGCCCTGAACCATATCAACCTTTGGTTGCTGGCTGACGGAGAAGGTTTCGCCGCAGTGGATACGGGCTTTGCCCTGGATCCGATCAAGGAAGCCTGGAAGTCGGCGTTGGCAGGACGGCGACTGACACGCAGCATCGTCACCCATTGCCATCCCGACCATCTTGGCCTGGCCGCCTGGCTGGAGCAGGAAACCGGCGCTCCGCTGTGGATCTCTCAGGGCGAGTATCTGGCGGCGCACATGATTGTCGAGCAGATCGGCAGCTACTCGATCCATGCCATGGTCGATTTTTTCCGCCAGCACGGTCTCGACCAAACCCGTATCGATGGCTTGATCGATCGCGGCAACGGCTACAAACGCGGCGTGCCGGTGATTCCTTCTACCTATCAACGCTTGTTCGACAATCAGTCGCTGAAGATCGGCGAGCACGAGTGGCGCACCATCGTAGGCTTTGGTCACGCGCCGGAACACATGAGCCTGTATTGCGAAGAGTTGGACGTACTGATTTCCGGCGACATGCTGCTACCGCGCATCTCAACCAATATTTCGGTAATGGCCAGCAATCCGCACGGCGATTCGCTCGGATTGTTTCTGGCGTCCATCGACGGCTTTCGTGCACTGCCCGAAGACACCCTGGTGCTGCCCTCCCACGGGCGCCCCTTCCGCGGCTTGCATGCCCGGGTTGATGCGCTCCATGCGCACCATGCCGAACGTTGCGAAGTACTTTTGGACGCCTGCCGCGGCAAAGCCAACAGCGCCGCCGATCTGATCGGCGTGCTGTTCGGGCGGGAACTGCCCGACCCTCACCAGAACATGTTCGCCATGGGCGAAGCCATTGCTCACCTGAACTACCTTGAGCACGCAGAGAAAATTAAACGCATTGAAGAGAACGGTTTTACCCGTTATATCAGCTAACCGAAGGAGTCATCATGTCCGATAGCGAAACCAGAGCTTTGCCCGATCCCAAGGAAATTGCCAAAACCTATGCCGAAGTCGCACAACGCGCTTCGCATCTGATCACGGCGCACATGAAGCGTCAGATGAAAAAAGGGGTGTCTGCCCCTTCCGATGAACTCGGTATCGCTCAGGCCTTCATGGACATGATGGCCAAAATGCTGGCCAATCCCTACCAATTGGCGCAGGCGCAGATGAACCTGGTGTGGGACTATTTCTCGCTTTGGCAGCACTCGATGCTGCGCTCCATGGGCATGCAAGGCACTCCGGTGGCGGAACCGAAAAAGGGCGACAAGCGCTTTGCCGATTCGCATTGGGAGGAGCATTTCCTGTTCGACTTCATCAAACAGAGCTATCTCATCAGCGCCCGTCACATTCATGACGCGGTCAGCAACGTGGAAGGTCTCGAGGACATTTCGAAGAAGAAAGTCAACTTCTTCACCCGTCAGTTCATCGACGCGCTGTCACCTTCCAATTTCGCTGCGACCAACCCGGAAGTGTTGCGCGAAACAGCCAGGACTCACGGCCAGAATCTGCTCAATGGGTTCAACAACCTGCTGCGCGACATTGAGGAAGGTGACGGCCAGTTGCGCGTCAAGATGACCGACCCATCCGCTTTCGAGATGGGCAAGAACGTCGCCACGACGCCCGGCAAGGTGGTTTATCAGAACGAAATGATCCAGTTGATCCAGTTCTCGCCGACCACCAAGCAACAATACAAGCGGCCGCTGCTGATCATTCCGCCTTGGATCAACAAGTACTACATCCTCGATTTGCGTGAAAGCAATTCCTGGATCAAGTGGTGCACCGATCAGGGTCACAGCGTGTTTGTCATTTCCTGGGTAAACCCGGATGCCAAACTGGCGATGAAGGGCTTCGACGACTACCTGACCGAAGGCGCCCTGACCGCCATCGACAAGGTTTGCGAGCAAACCGGCGAAAAGGAACTGAATCTGATCGGCTATTGCCTCGGCGGTACCCTGCTCGGATCGACGATGGGCTACATGGCGGCCAAGAAAGACAAGCGCATCGCCTCGGCGACATTCTTTGTCGCTCTGCTCGACTTTTCGATTCCGGGCGAACTTGGTGTTTTCATTGACGAAGGACAAATTGCCAGCCTCGAAAAGAAAATGGAAGAGCGCGGCTTCCTGGAAGGCTCGGAGATGGGTGGCACCTTCAACATGCTGCGTTCCAACGACCTGATCTGGACTTTCGTAGTCAACAACTACCTGATGGGCAAGGATCCCTTCCCCTTCGACCTGCTCTACTGGAATTCCGATTCGACGCGCATGCCCTACAAGATGCACAGCTACTACCTGCGCAACATGTACCTGAACAACCTCCTGCGCGAACCCGGCGGCATCACCCTGCTCGATACGCCGATCGACCTCTCCAAGGTCAAGACGCCGTCCTACTTCATTTCGACCATCGAAGATCACATCGCGCCGTGGCGCAGCGTGTATCTGGGCTCCAACGTACTCGACGGCCCTGTCCGCTTCGTCCTCGGCGGCTCGGGTCATATTGCCGGCATCGTCAATCCGCCGTCGGCCAACAAATATGGTTTCTGGACCAACGACGCCAAGAAGCGGCCTGAAACACCGGACGAATGGTTCGCAGGGGCAACCCAGCAACCGGGCTCCTGGTGGACTGATTGGCAGGAATGGATCACCGATCTCAACGACGCCAAAGTACCTGCGCGCGATCCTGCCAAGGGCAAGCTTAAGGTGATTGAGGACGCTCCCGGTACTTTCGTCAGCTTCCGCCTCGATTCGCAGAAGAAGAAGTGACCGGAGTCATTCTGCAACGCATGACGGGCGCGGAGCCGCAAGGCTTCGCGCCCGTTTGTTAGATACGGCCCACGTCGCCCCATCCCATGCCGGCCATTCCTGAGAAATACCTGGCAGGCAGTACCCGACGAAGGGTGGTGTTGGACACCAATGTTCTGGTCTCGCTCTACGTGTTCGCCGACAGCCGGTTCGCACCCTTACGAGCCCGGATTGAAAGCGGTGAATGGCTGGCGATCACCAACGAGGCCTGCTTCAATGAATTTCGCCGAGTCCTGGGCTATCCCCTGTTTGGGCTGTCGGCCGAGAGACAACAGGGCGCGCTGGATTCCTATCAGGTCGAAGCCACTCGTGCCGACAACGTGCAGCCCGGCAGCGCCAGCCTGCCTCGCTGCTCCGACCGCGACGACCAGAAGTTCCTCGAACTTGCGCGCGACAGCGCCGCAGACTGGCTGGTCACTGCCGACAAGGCTTTGTTGCGCCTGGCGCGGCGCGACCATCTGCGCGGCCTGTTCCGTATCCTGACTCCGGAAATGGCGCTGGCCGAAGTGTGAACTCGTGAATACAAAGCGCGTTGAAACCCAAAAAGACGAAGGCACCGGCATTTCCTGCAGCAACTGCGCGGCCTGTTGCTGTCGGCTCGAGGTCATGCTGATGGGCGACGACGATATTCCCGTAGCTTTGAGCATCGAGGACCCATGGGGCGGCTGGGTGATGCGGCGTCTGGACGATGGCTGGTGTATCGCCGTGGACCGCGACACCATGAAATGCAGCATCTATGAAATACGGCCCGGTGTCTGCCGTGACTATCAGGCCGGAGATGACGATTGCATCATTGAACGGGCGCAACTTCCTGCTTCCGATGGGAACCCCGGAGGCTACCCACGCTGGCCAATAAAGCCGCTTGCAGCATGATTCACACTCAGCCGAAGAATCCGCTCCACGGTTTCACTCTGGAGACCATCCTGAAAGCCCTGATCTCCACCTACGGCTGGGATGGCCTCGGGCGGCAGATCAATATACGATGCTTCAATCACGAACCCAGCATCGCCTCCAGTCTCAAGTTTCTGCGCCGTACGCCCTGGGCCCGGGAACAGGTCGAGACGCTTTACCTGACCATGCAAAAGCGTGAAACAAATATTGACGAGACCCGCGATGACTTATGAAGAACATCTCGACGAAGTAACGACGCTCATTACCGAAAAATACGGTACGAGCGATGAGGATGCTATCCGGATGGTAATGGCGGCGCAGGCCGACGACTTCTTTACCAAGCACGACGACGATCCATCCATCTGCACCCTGGAGCGCGCGGGCCGGGACGCCAAGATCGTCTTCAAGAAATACAAATAGCTGAAGCGCGAGCTTCCTCTGAAGCTCTGACTCAAGCCCTGGCGCGATTCCCAATCACGAAACTTGCCAGCTGCCGCGCAATCTGAGCGACGCTTTTTGAGCCATCGGGCCGATACCATTGCACGGTCCAGTTCAGCATTCCCATCAGGAACAATCGTGCCACCGTGCTGTCGTCTTCGATCAGCCCGGCGCGTTTCAAATCCTTCAAGGCTTTCTGCCACATCAGTTCGTAGCGATCCTTGAGTATCACCACCTCGGCCGACACCTTGGAATCCAGGTGGCGGCTTTCGTGCAGCAGCGTGGCGGCAAAGTCCTGCCCTTCCTCACCCAGCAGCTGGTCGAGATGGGCAAGCAACATGGCCTCGAAGGTGGCGCGCGGTGATTTGCCGGAAGCGGCGGCTTTGGCAACTGCTTCGTGAATTGCCTGCATGCCCTCCAGCACGACGGCACCGAGCATGTCCTGCTTGGTCTTGAAGTGGTAGAAGGGCGAACCTGAACGCATGCCGACAGCGCCTGCAATGTCGCGGATGGTCGTGCCTGGATAGCCTTTCTCGTGAAACAGTTGCCCGGCCGCACGTACGATATCGGCGCGGCGATTGGGCTCTTCGGCCATCGCCTTGCTTTTAGAAACGGCCATGGCGACCCTCGCCTTCCTTGAATCGATCGGCACCGGATCGTGCTTCGCCACTGCTCAGCGATGTCACGCCGTGACGGCATTCGTTTTGCAGCGCCTCGGGCAGGGGCAGGCCCCACTGCTCATAGCTGGAAAGCCGGTCATGGCGCATACAGGTCTGGGGAAAGGCGGCAATCTGCGTGGCAAGCGCCTCCGCCGCAGCGCGCGCCTGTCCCTCAGGCACCAGGCGATTGGCGAGCCCGATGGAGAGTGCCTCATCGGCGGCCACCGGTCGTCCCGTAAGGATCAGATCAAGGGCGCGCGAATGGCCGATCAGCCGCGAAAGACGGATCGTGCCGCCGTCGATCAGCGGCACGCCCCAACGCCGGCAGAACACGCCGAAGGTCGCCGATGTCTCCATCACGCGCAGATCGCACCAGAGTGCCAGCTCCAGCCCACCGGCCACGGCAAAGCCCGAGACGGCCGCAATCACCGGCTTGGACAGCAGCATTCGGGTCGGGCCGAGCGGTGCATCGCCTTCCTCGCTGAGCCGCCAGTCGTCCGGCTTGGCAACAAAAGACTTGAGGTCGGCGCCAGCGCAAAAGTGCCCGCCACTGCCGCACAGCACGGCGACACTGGCAGCGGGATCGGCGTCGAATTCGCGAAAAGCCTCCGCCAACGCCAGCGCGGTGGCGCGATCGATCGCATTGCGCGCCGCAGGCCGGTCAATGATGACGGTGGTGACCGCACCCTGACGTTCGATCAGTACGCTCATTGGACTGCCCTCCCCCCAGCCCCCTGCCCAAGGCAGAGGGTGACGGCGGTCCGCCGCTGCGCTGCTCCGTGGCATGGCTGCGCGCACCTTGGGACGGCCCGGCGGTGGACGCTCATGATCCCGGCCGCGCAACCGCTTCGTTGTCAAAGTCGCCCGCTTCCCGTGCTTCGCTGTTGGCAACAAGACTCGGATACATCGCGAGCATGTCGGCGACCAGTTGCTCATAGGGCAGATCGTCGAACTCGCCGCGCTGCTTCACGTATTCCATGTGACGCTGACTGGCCGAGTTGTAGGGGTGCATCAGCGAATCGTTCTCGCCGTCGAAGTCCAGCGGCTTGACGCCAAAACGCTCGCACATCCGGATGTTGAAGGCGGGTGTCGCCTTGACCCACTTGCCGTCGAGATAAAGGCTGACATAGCCGTGCCAGGCATAAATGTCGGTGCCGAGCAGACGCGCCAGCTTTTCCGTCGTCAGATGGTTCCTGACATCGGCGAAGCCGGGCCGCGCCGGAATACCGACAGCACGCAGGCAGGCGGCATACAGCAGTGCCTTGGGCACGCAGTAGGCGAAACCCTTGGTCAGTGTAGTACTGGCGCGCATCGCCTCGCGCTGCATGCTGGCGCTGTAGGGGTCATAGCGAATGCCGTCGCGCACGGCGTAATAAAGGCTCAATGCCTGCTCTTTCGCCGTCTTGCCAGAGCCGACTTTTGCGGTGATGAAATCCTGTACCACCGGATGGTGGTAATCGAGAAACTCCGTGGCGGCGAGCCAGGCCGGATTGACGCCGCTCATGCTGCGGGCCAGGCGCGATTGATAATTACCTCGAAGTCAGTAGCCGCCGGCAGCGTACCGAAGCTGGCTCCCCAGTGACCAGGTGTCAAACGCGTCGCACAAAAAGACTCAGCTACCGGTTGCGGTGCATGGCATAGCAACAGCGCCCCTTGCATTGACAGCGCAATGCCCTGCGTCAGATCACGAGCGCGTGTTTCAATGTCCTGCGGGTTGTTCAAACCGTCTTTCAGTTTTGCAACGAAGGTGTCGAAGGCGCTGTTCCTCCCTATCGCCGGCGCAATCTCGGCGGCCAGCACCTCGATGCTGCGCGGGTGTCTGGCCATGGCGCGCAAGGTGTCGAGGCACATGATATTGCCCGAGCCTTCCCAGATCGAATTCAAAGGACTCTGCCGGAACAGGCGCGGCATGGGCCCTTCATCGACATAGCCATTGCCGCCGTGTACCTCCATCGCTTCGGCCACCAGCGTCGGGCAGCGTTTGCAGATCCAGTACTTCGCCACTGGCGTGAGGATCCGTCGCAACAGGGATTCCGTTTCGTCCTCCTGCGCGTCGAAAGCACGTGCCAGTCGCAGAGACAAGGCCGTGGCCGCTTCGGTTTCCAGCGCCATGTCGGCCAGCACGTTCATCATCAAGGGTTGCTCGCGCAACAATTTGCCGAACGCGGAACGCAATGACGTGTGATGCAGCGCCTGTGACAAAGCCCCGCGCATGATGCCGGTGCTGCCGATGGCGCAATCCAGCCGCGTGTACACGCCCATCTCCAGCACAGTGGGAATCCCGCGCCCTTCCTCGCCCACCAGCCAGCCGCGCGAACCCCAGAACTCGGCCTCGGTGCCGGCATTGGAGCGGTCACCGAGCTTGTCCTTGAAGCGCTGGATACGGATCTCATTGAGCTTCCCCTCGGGCGTCCAGCGCGGCACGAAAAAGCAGGACAAGCCCTTGGGTGATTGCGCAGTGATCAGAAACGCGTCACACATCGGTGCCGAGAGAAACCATTTGTGGCCGGTGAGACGCCAGCTACCGTCATCCATCTGTTCGGCTCGCGTGGTGTTGGCGCGGACATCCGAACCGCCCTGCTTCTCGGTGAGACCCATGCCGATCAGCACGCCACTTTTTTGTTCCACCGGTATGAAGCGCGGGTCGTAGTCACGCGAAAGCATTTTCGGCATCCAGTCGCGGGCGATCTCCGGCACATGGCGCAACACGGGTACCGCGCCATACGTCATGGTGGTCGGGCACAGCGAGCCATCCTCGATTTCGGCGAACATGACGTAGGCAGCAGCACGGGCGACATGAGCGCCGGGCTTGGGGTCGGCCCACGGCCCCGTGTCGCAACCGTGGCGCTTGAGCCATCCGAGGCAGGCGTGCCAGGATGGATGAAACTCGACCTCGTCGCGGCGGTTGCCATAGCGGTCGAAAAGCCTGGGTTGCGGTGGATTAACATTGGCCAGCCGGCCATGTTCGATCCATACCGCGCTGCCAACTTCGGCGCCACGCGCCATCAACCAGCCGTGCGCCCAGTTGGCGCCTTCACGAGCCACAGCTTCCTGCAACGGGCGATTGTTGGCATAGGCGTTGTAGTTTTCCAGCGCATGGGCCTGGTTGAGGACTTCGTGCGTGGCAGTAAACATGGGGGGCGTCGGGATCATGGTGAATACTCTCC
>JAIPCF010000086.1 GCA_021738385.1 Sulfuritalea sp.
CGACACGGCGACACGGCGAAGTCAAAATCTTTGCGATTGTTTCTCGCCTTGTCGCCGTGTCGCCGTGGTCAAAGGGATTGATATGAACATCAAAGACTACATGCAGCAGCTTGGCCGCTACGCCCGCGAAGCTTCGCGGGCCATGGCGCGTGCCTCGACGGCGACCAAGAACACGGCATTGCGGGCCATGGCGCAGGCCATCCGTGAACGCAGTGCCGAACTGCTGGCGGCGAATGCCGCCGATGTTGCCGAGGCGCGTGGCAACGGTCTCGATGCGGCGATGCTCGACCGTCTGACCCTGAGCGAAAAAAGTATCGAAGCCATGGCGCAGGGACTGGAGCAGGTCGCGACGTTGCCCGACCCGATCGGCGAGATCAGCGACATGAAGTACCGCCCTTCCGGCATACAGGTTGGCAAGATGCGGGTGCCCCTGGGTGTGGTCGGCATCATTTACGAATCGCGGCCCAACGTCACGGCCGATGCCGCGGCGCTCTGTCTGAAATCGGGCAACGCGGCCATTTTGCGCGGCGGCAAGGAGGCTTTGCGCGCCAATCAGGCGATTGCCGCGTGCGTGCGCGCCGGTCTGGCGGCGGCAGGGCTGCCGGATAACGCAGTACAGGTCATCGAAACCATCGACCGGGAAGCGGTCGGACATCTGGTCGCCATGCCCGAGTACGTCGACGTGATTGTGCCGCGCGGCGGAAAAGGCCTGATCGAGCGCATTTCGAAAGAAGCGCGAGTACCGGTGATCAAGCATCTCGACGGCAACTGTCATGTCTTTGTGGATGATGCCGCCGATGCGGTCAAGGCAATCAATATCGTCGAGAACTCCAAGACTCAGCGACTGGGTACTTGCAATACCGCAGAGTCGCTGTTGATTTCGCGTGCAATCGCGGCCTCGCTTTTGCCGCCGCTTTGCGACATGCTGCAAAAGCATGGTGTCGAGATTCGCGGCTGCGAGGAAACCCGCAAGTGGGTGCCGCAAGCACTGAGCGCGACGGAAGAAGACTGGTACGCGGAGTATCTGGCGGCGATCATTTCGATCAAGGTGGTCGCCGGGCTGGATGAGGCCATTGCGCATATCAATACCTACTCGTCGGCACACACCGACGCCATCGTTACCGAAAACTACAGCCACGCGATGCGCTTCCTGCGCGAGGTGGATTCGGCATCGGTCATGGTCAATGCCTCGACGCGTTTTGCCGATGGTTTCGAGTACGGCCTGGGTGCCGAGATCGGTATCTCCACCGATAAATTCCATGCACGCGGCCCGGTCGGTCTGGAAGGCCTGACCTCGCAGAAGTGGATCGTGCTGGGCGATGGCGAAACAAGGGCTTGATGCCGGGCCCTGCCCTGGGTCTGGGGTTCGGTTCTATTTCTCCTGAAGCACAGTCGGCAGGAAGGCGCACCTGAATGCGCCCCAGTGCCTGCCGTTGATCATCAGCGGCATCGAAAACTCGCAAAGAACCTCACCGGTATCGCGCAGATAGGTCTGTACCAGATAGGGTTCGCGATTCTTTACCGAGCGCAGACTGCCAAAGTCGCTAAAAATGCGCTTGTGACGCGTTCGCATCAGGTCGTGTTGCAAGTCGCCGGTCGGTGGATCTGAATAGCGTTTGTTGTGCGCAGGTGCATAGCCCTTGCTGTCTACCACCAGGCTCATCATCAGCTCCGGTACCTCGTCCAGCAGCGCGTCGTACATGGCCTGTAAGTCCGCCTCCACCGCCTTGTCGTAGCTGGTGTTGTAGCGAGCCGGATTGCTGCCGGGAATCAGGATGTAGTTCTGGTCGTTGATATTCAGCCCTTTGGCCTCGGCGGCGGCAAGATATTTTTCAATACGCTGACGACAAACACTGGTCGTCCTGATAATGCGATCAACGCCGCTATCGCCAATGGAAAACCGGGTCGCAATGGACAGGATGCGCTCGGTGAGATCGCGCAATTCAGCAGAGAAGCGTTGCGCCTCTCCCATTTGTTCGGACACCTGCTCGCTGGATTGATGTATTTCGGTGATCTGTGTGTTGGCTTCGCCATTGAGTTCACGAATGTGGTGCACCGAGTCGGTGATGGCGGACAACTGCTCGCTCATGCGCTCGAAATCTTTCACCATGAGCGAAAAACCTTGCGATGAGCGCGCGACTATCTCGTTGGTAATCTGACTGTCTTCGCGGATGCGCACGGTTTCCTGTTTGGTGGTGCCGACCAGACCAATCATCGCCGAGGTGTCCTGCGCGATGACACTGGTTGCCGATTTCACTTTTTCAGCCAGTTTGCGGACCTCATCGGCAACCACTGCAAAGCCGCGACCGGACTCCCCCGCTCGTGCCGCCTCGATGGCTGCGTTCAATGCCAGAAGATTGGTCTGGTCGGAAATGTCGCTGATCGTTGATCCGATGTCGCGGATCTGGATGGATTTTTTGCTCAGCTCAGCAACGATACTGGCGAAGGTTTCTGCGTGGCGCGCAATTTCACTGATGCGCTGCGTCACGTCCAGCAACTCACGATAGGACTGCTGCGCTGAATCAAGATGCCTTGCCGTGGCAGCGCGAACAGAGTCGGCATTGCCCGCGAGCGACTCAATTGCGGTACTGGTGGTTTGGCTGGTGTTGAAAACGACAGAGGCGAACTCACGTTGCTTGAGCGCCATTGAAGACGTCTGTTCGACACGGCGATTAAGCTTGGCCGCCTCGACGGCGACACGGGTTCCAGTGCTCCGAACGTCGGCAACGAGATCGCGCACCAGCGCAACCAGCTTGTTGGTGCGCTCGCCGACGACTGCCGTTGCTCCTCGCTGAGGCAGAAGCAGAGCCAGGTCCGGATGATCCGACCCGAACTTCATCAGGGCCTTGTCCAGTTCCCGAATTTCCGCACCGGCGGAAATTTTTTGCAGCCAGGCCATGGCGACGGCAAGGAACGCCGAATACAGCACAAATATCAATACCAGCGATTTGCCCGCATCCGCGCTGCTCAGCAAGGTGCCGGCAAGTCCTATGAAGACAATGCCCAGCACGATTTGCAGGGTCCGGGCATAGGCTCCCCCTTCGAGACTCTTCGAATGTTCAGACATCGCTCTCCCCCAAACGCAACTTCAGCATGTTTTGTTAGCGGCGGCACCGGCACTTTCTTGAATCGCCGGGCTCGGATCAGCAGTCTGCCGGGCGTCGGAAACCTGTGGTCACCAGGTCGCTCGAACGCTGTATTCGAGCGAAGCACTACCGCCGGCGGGCACCGTCACGTTCCACGAAGCGATGCGTGACGATTCCCTGGTGTGCTGGTGCGATTCCCTCAGCACTTCCCAGTCGCCGGGCAGGGGCTCTTGAACCCTGACAGTGACTGCCTCATCCTTGGCATTGTGCAGATCGATCAGGAAGGCCGTCTCGACAACTTTGTCGGCGATCTTGCGGTAGCTGGTTTGCTTGCGCTCCGCAGTGATGTCGAAGGCTTCACCCAGACGCAGTTTCAGTTTTTCGTTTTTTGCGGTGTGCTCGATGCGATCCTCGCCGACAAACTGCGCCGCTCCTTTGCTGTCACGAGCGTAGACGCGAACAATACCCGCCGGCAAAGGCTTGCCCAATTGGCCGCGATTCTCAAATTCCAGGAAGACGGCGGGTTTGAGTTTCTGCCCGATCATGCCGTGGCGATTTCGGTAGTACCAGTCGTTACCCGCCAACAGATACTCACGACGCACCGGTACGGCACTGGCAGAAAGCAGAGCGAGTTGTTTGGTTTGATTATCGGCAATACTGGTTGCGCGCCCGAAACTGTAGAGGTGGTAATCCAGCAGTGCTTCCTGCGTCGCTTCCATCGTTTTGGCACGCGGCGCTGCGGCCGCCATGGCAAAGCGTTGCAGTGTATCGGGCGCCCGTACACGATTGACCGTGCCGGCGACCAGTTGCAGGGTGCTGTTGTCGAAACCGGCGCCGCTGCGATTGGTCAGTGTCACCCATGCGTTGAGGTCCAGGCTTTTACCATCCGTTGCGAGATTGGCTACATAGTCGGCCTGCCACGATAGCCCGCTGGTGAGGTAGGAAAGTTCAACTGCTTGTGTGCCACTGGCCGCCTCAAGCAAGACGGAAAGCGTCGGTCGATCGCGAAGATTGGGCGGCACGCTGTCAAATGCCAGTCGCCCCGGCACGCCGGTTTCAATGCGATCGGCAAAACGCAGCACTGTCCCGCTTCCGGCCGCCAATACCGTGGCATGTTCGCGGCGTTCCTCACCGGTGGTCGGATGGGAGCGAATCACTGTGACATCGTGGCCAATGTACTTCTCCAGCAGTTTCTGTGGCGTCAGCAGATCAAAATCAAAGTTCTGTTCCACCAGCGTCAGTGGCGGCCCGATTACGGCCCTCAATAGCACCGTCTCGGGGCGCATCCGTGCGGCGACATCGCGCAGCGACAGGCGCGTCAGCCCGGAAGGTAATTCAACCCGGCGACGTTCCTTGACCAGGGCCAGATCGTCGTTGTAGACGGTGATGGCCACTGCTTCGCGATCTGTTGCGGTGGAACTGAGGTCGCGTGCCGGTTCGGCCGCCTGGACTAAACCCGCAAACACGACAACACCCAAACTCAATCCGTTTTTATACATGAGGTTTTCTCCACCGATGATCGGCGCAACGATAGCATGAGCCCGCCGGCGTTATGATTGCGGCACTTTGCTCATCCGAGGAGAATCAAAATGTACAAACTGTTAGCCGTTTTGATGCTGACCTTTTCGCTGCCCGCGCAGGCGGCGCTTGAAGTTGCCGGAGTGAAGTTTGAGAACACTGCAAAAGTCGGCGCTGGCGATACGGTGATCAACGGCGCCGGACTGCGTGTCAAGGTGTTTTTCAAGGTGTACTCGATTGCGCTTTATTTGCCGCAGAAGCAGACGACCGCCGATGCCGTACTCGCGGCTACGGGGCCAAAGCGCATAGCTATCGTCACATTGCGCGATTTGACGGCCGAGCAGTTTGTGGATTCTTTGATCGAGGCGCTCACCAATAATCACGACGCCGCTACGATGACCGCACTGAAACCACGCATCGATCAATTCCGCAAGAACATGCTGAGTATCGGCAGCGCGCCGGAAAAGTCGGTAGTGAATCTGGACTGGCTGCCCGAGTCAGGCACGCGCTTGAGTTTCAACGGCAGTGCAAAAGGCAGCGACATTCACGGCGAGGATTTCTATCGCGCCCTGCTGAGGATCTGGATCGGAAAAGAACCGGCACAAGGGGATCTCAAGGATCTGTTGCTGGGCAAGCCGGCCAATTGATGGGCGCTTTGTCCGGACTCAGGGTCCTCGACCTGTCGCGAATTCTCGCCGGGCCGTGGGCCTCTCAGTTGCTGGGTGATCTCGGCGCGGACGTCATCAAGATCGAGCGTCCCGGTGAAGGTGGCAAGGGCGGCGACGATACGCGCGGCTGGGGTCCGCCCTGGCTGGCCGATGCTGCGGGCGCGCCGACCACCGACGCCGCCTATTTTTTGTGCACCAATCGCAACAAGCGCTCGCTGACCGTGGACATCACACAGCCGGCCGGGCAGCAGATCATTCGCGAATTGGTGGCGCAATCGGATGTACTGGTGGAAAACTTCAAGGTCGGCGGCCTTGCGGCTTATGGCCTCGACTATGTGAGTCTGGCGAAGATCAACCCCCGGCTGGTCTACTGCTCAATCACGGGGTTTGGTCAGGAGGGTCCGTATGCCGCGCGCGCCGGATACGACTTTCTGATCCAGGGCATGGGCGGCCTCATGAGCATCACCGGCCGCAGCGAAGACGAAGAGGGCGCCGGGCCGCAAAAAGTCGGTGTCGCGCTCACCGACATTCTCACTGGCCTGTACGCCACGGTAGCGATTCAGGCCGCGCTGGCGCATCGCGATAAAACCGGCGAGGGTCAGCATATCGATCTGGCGCTGCTCGACGTGCAGGTGGCCTGCCTGGCCAATCAGGCCATGAACTACCTCGTATCCGGCCATGCCCCGAAGCGCATGGGCAATGGCCACCCGAATATCGTGCCCTATCAGGATTTTCCGACGGCCGACGGCGACATGATTCTGGCGGTCGGCAATGATGCGCAGTTTGCCCGCTTCTGCGGCATCGCGGGCCATGCCGACTGGGCACGCGATGAGCGTTTTGCGACCAATTCGGGACGGGTAAGGAATCGGACGGAATTGCTTCCGCTGCTACGCCAGGCCACGGTAATGAAAACCACGGCCGAATGGATCGGCCTGCTGGAAAATGCCGGGGTGCCGTGCGGTCCGATCAACGATCTGGCCGGGGTATTTGACGATCCGCAGGTGTTGTACCGAGGCCTGCGGGTCGATATGCCGCATGCAGCAGGTGGCACGGCGCCGCAAGTGGGCAATCCGATCCGATTGTCGGCGACACCGATTGACTACCGCCATGCACCACCTGTTCTGGGACAGGATACTGAGGCCGTGATGCGGGAACTGGGACGTAGCAACGAGGAAATCGCGACACTCAAATCCGCGGGTGTGATTTAGATCAGCGATAGCTCGACCAGGAGTAAGCAGGCGCTAACAGGTGCTAACAGGCGCCAACAGGCGCCAACAGGGCAGGGCGGGGCAGGACAATGCACTGGAAATGGTGTCACGGAATCATCGCTGAAAGTCCGCTCTCCGAGGCAGTTCGTTCTGCGGTATCGAACAGACCGTCGCGTTCATACTCGGTGGCAATTGTCTGGAGAATGGGTCTCGCGGCTTTTTCGTCCATGCCGATTTTGACTCGGTTATCGTACAACATCTTGAGCAAAAGATAGTCAAGCCCGGATAGGTAGGCGTCGGTAGACTTGTCGTTGAATACCGACGGGAACACTTTGACCGAGTCATTGGGCAGACCCAGGACCTGGGTCAGTTCCTCGACGATGCACGACACCAGGGCGCCACTTCCTCGTGCACGGTCGACCGGAATGATCGTTGTAGCACTAATGATCGCGCCATGCCTGTTGGTCGAGAATGATCCCAGACAGACGGCTTCGCGGAAAAACGCTTCGCGCTTGCTTTCCGAGTTCCAGCCAAAGTAGGTCAGCAAATCCCGCTTCAGTTCATTTTCGCTCGCCAGCACGACCAGAAAATTTGCGTCTTCCTGGTTCTTTGCCGGACCGATGGCGAGGCCAGTGATTGCCGCCAGATGGTTGAAGTGAGTCGCGATCAGTCGTGTATGCAACTCTCTGTCGGCGGTGTGATGCACCAGATGATATTTCACCGGCGTGGTCCACTTTCGTACCGGGCTCGGGTTTGGGGAATACTCTCTATGAAGCGCAATTTCGACGAAGCTTTCCACCAGGTAGCGTGGATTTTGCCAATGCGCTTTGTCGCCAGCGACTGCAAGCGAAGAGCAGCAAAGAATGATGCCCAGCAGGCAGAGTCTGCTTAATCCTCGCGCAAGAGATCTGCTCATTGAAAGTCCCTGTGTCCAGTTTCGTCACGATTGATTCAGTACCGATGTTAAGCGTGCTTCCCGAGATGAGCTAATCGTCATTGAGCACTCTCCGCAAACTCTCTCAGGTCTCGAGCACGCGTAACTCGACATTGGTATAGCGCAAGCGGCTGGCGAGCACGCTGGCGATGCCTTCCATCAACTTGAGTGCCAGCTTCTTGTGCCCTTCCGCGAACTTGTCGAAATCCCGGCGCGACAGGACAAAGAGTTCGGTGTCGACGAAGGCCAGCGCGTTTGCCGAGCGCGCAGCGCCATCGAGAAAAGCCATTTCACCGAAGAACGCGCCGCGGCCGAAGGTGCCAAGATGGTGAGTTTGACGCTCGGAGATCGGTAGCATGATGCGCACCGCGCCGCGCCGTATCAGGAACAGTTCGTCACCGGCATCGCCGCGTGAAAAAATGGTTTCGCCGGACGCCACAAAGCGCTTCTCCATGCATTGCTCAAGCGCAGCCAATGTCTCTTCCTTGCGTCCGGCGAACAGTTCGACTTCATGAAGTTCCAGTGCGACCTCTTCATCTCGTTGCAACGCCGCTTCGTGAATGATCCGATCCTCTACCCACTCCAGCGCATCGTCCAGTTCCGAGAACACGCGCACCGGGCTGTCCTGACGGATCAGGCCGACCTGGTCGAAGTACTGTTGCAGGTCGCGACCCGAAGGCAGGTTGGGCGGAATTGCGCTGAAGATCAAAAAGCCCTTGCGTTCGGCCAGCATGTCTTTGACTTGCTCCAGCAGATGAGCGGCGGTGACGTCCACGGTCTGAATGCGGCGCATGTCCAGAATCAGAAAGTCGCGCGTCTTCAGCTCCGGCTCAAGACTCTGGTAGAGCTGATCGGCGGTGCCGAAAAACAGACTGCCCTGCAATTCGATGATCGCCGCGCGATCCCCATGGACAGTGAGAATTTCCATTTCCTCGTGAGTGCGCACGCGCTTGGAAAAAGTCTCATTGCCCAGCAGCTTGCGGCGAACGATGGAACCGCCAATCTGCTCACGGATGAACAACATCACGGCCAGCACGATGCCGATACCCGAGGCTGCAATCAGGCTGACCGTCAGGGCGGTGGCGACTACGGCGGCGATCACACCGAAGTCGAGAATAGTCGAGCGCTGTTTGAGGAAACTGAAACTGTGGCGGTCGATCATGCGTACACCGACGACGATCAGAATGGCCGCCAGCGCTGCCACCGGCACCCAGGAGATCAGTGAGCCGAGCAGCAGAAAGGCCACCAGTGACAAAACACCCTCGATGAATCCCGAATAACGGGTATGGGCGCCGCTCGACATGTTCACCAGAGTCGCGCCCATGGTGCCGGCGCCGGGCATGCCGCCGATCACGGCCGAGGTAATGTTGCCCAGGCCCTGGCCGACGAGTTCGCGATTCGAGTTATGCCGGCTGCGGGTCAGGGCATCGAGGACGACGCAAGTCTTCAGCGTGTCGATCGACAGCAGCACCGCCAGCGTCAGCGCTGGAATTGCAAGCAGGGCGAAGTCACTCATGCCGAGTTGCCCCACGCCGGCCCAACGGCCCAGCACCGCATCGAAGAAACCGCGAGCGCCTGCACCACCAGAATCGCTGAGCGGGCCGATTACCAACGGGTTGTGCGGGTCGAGCAGCGATACGTCGATCAAGGACAGTCCGAAATACGCCAGCACCCCGGCCAAGAGGGCAAGGATCGCTGCCGGTACGCGCCGGGTGAATCTCGGCGCGTATAGCATCGCCGCGATCGTCACCGCACCGACCGCCATGCCCTGCCAGGCCCATAATTCTGGATGCAGCAGTGCGTGCCCAAAATGGGTTCCGCTCGGCGTGCCGAGAAATTTCGGCACCTGGCCGCCGATGATGTAGAGCCCGACGCCGGAGAGGTAGCCGCTGACCACCGGATAGGGCATGTACTTGATCAGACGGCCGAGGCCGACACTGCCGAACAGCACCTGCAACGCACCCGCCGCCAATCCAAGCGCAGCCAGCAGTACGACCACGGCCGCCGCCTCCATGCCGCCTTGGATGCGCTCGATGGCGAATGCCGTCAGCACCGCCGCCGCCGGCGCGCAAGGCGCCGTGATCAGTCGGTTGGTGCCGCCCATCGCCGACGCCACCAGCCCGAGCGCCGTTGCACCGAGGATGCCTGCCAGCGCTCCATACGCGGCATAGGAGCCGCCGAGCGAGGCGTAGATCGTAACGCCGAAGGCAATCGCCGAGGGCAAAGCCACAAGCATCGCGGCGAGGCCACCCCAAAAATCGCCCGACAGTTTTTCAGGTGTAGGCAGTTTCATTGGCTTTCCTGCGAAAGATGGCCTTATCCCGATACCGGTACGAGGAGAGGCCTTCTTCCTTATCAATTCTGCTCTTTCCTGAGCGACACGACAATTGCCTTTGGATGTCAGCGCTATCATTGCGCCCTGCTTCCGCTTCCAGGAGATACTCATGACCCCGGTGCTGCTTTACCGATGACCTCGCTTGTGCCGAACCTGCGTGCCTCCGAAAGCGTTCAAGAGGGCAGCTGCATGGAATCAGCAGCAGCAAATTCAACCAGTCCGGCTGCCCAGCGCCTCGCCAGCTTTATTACCCTGGCCGTCCTGCTTGTTGTAATTGCGGCCGGGCTCGCGTATAGGCTGACTCACCAAACGGCGCTCGCCGAACTGGAGGCGCGCGGCGCCGGCCGTATCGGTTACCACGCCGGCGAAATGGCGGGGGCGATCGAGAAGTTCGAGTATCTACCCTATCTGCTGGGTCTCGAAGCCAGTCTCACCGATTTGCTGTATTCACCGACCAATGCAGCTCACGTGGACGCCGCCAATCGCTACCTGGCCTTCGCTCAAAGTCGTGCCGGTATCGCGGCCGCCTATTTGATGGATACCGGTGGTACCACATTGGCTGCCAGCAACTGGGAGCAGCCGACAAGTTTTGTCGGCCGCAACTACGACTTCCGTCCCTATTTTCAGGAAGCGCTTGCGGGGCGCACCGGGCGCTTTTATGGCGTCGGGGCGACGACAGGCGAGCCGGGCGCTTTTATTGCGGCACCCATATCCGTGGGTAATGACGTGATCGGAGTCGTCGCCGTGAAAATCGACTTGGCTGCGCTGGAGCGCGACTGGCGCCAGAGCGATGAACGCCTTGCAGTTGCTGATGCACATGGCATTCTGTTCCTGGCCTCCGACCCCACCTGGCGCTACCGCAGTCTTCATCCGCTGCCGCCTGCGGTACACGAAAGTCTGCGCCATACCCGACAATACGGAGACATTTCGCCACAGCCTTTGTATCGCGGCGACGGCACGCCACCGGGGGCAAGAGCCGTACAACTGACCGCCGACGGCCACCGCTATATCGTCCAGGGCCGCCCCATAGGCCGGCTCGGCTGGCGCCTGTTGTTGTTTTCCGACCCGAGCGAAGCCACCGAACGCGGTCTGCTCGCGGCCGCCATTGCCGGATTGGCGACGGCCCTGGCGCTTGCCGGCATGGGTCTGGGCTGGCAGTACCGACGGCGCCTGACTGAGCGCATGGCAGCGAGGCGCGAACTGGCGCGCGTGGCGGCGGAGCTGGAGCAACGAATTGCGGAGCGTACTGAGGAACTCACTGCGGCCAACGATACTGCGGTGCAAACCGGAAAGCTCGCCGTTTTGGGGCAGATGGCAGCCGGTATCAGTCACGAACTGTCGCAACCTCTGGCCGCGCTGCGCACCCTGGCCGACAACGCCGCCGCCTTTCTGCGACGTGGCGACGCCGCAACAGCCCGGAGCAATCTCGATCACATCGGCGAGCTATGCACTCGCATGGGCAGCATTGTCGGTGAGCTGAAGGCTTTTGCCCGCAAGGAGCCGGCGCGTTTGCAGGCGGTACCGATTCATCGTGTGATTGCCAATGTGTTGATGCTGGTCGAACCGCATCGTCGCGACAGTGCTACCGTCATTGACGTATCGCCTGTAGCGGAAGACATTGCGGTACTGGCGGATTCGATTCGGCTGGAACAGGTATTGGTGAACCTGGTTCGCAACGGTATTGATGCGATGGAGGATCAGCCCCGGCAGTTGCTCAAAATCGACATCACGGCAAATGACGCGGAAGTCAAACTGGCTATTCGTGACCACGGCCCCGGCCTTAGCCCTCAAGCCAAGGCACACCTGTTCGAACCCTTCTTTACCACCAAGCCCAGTGGCAAGGGCCTTGGGCTCGGGCTTGCGCTGTCGCAGGCGATCGTCCGCGAAATGGGTGCTACCCTTCGCGCTCACGATGGCGAACCCGGCGCCGTGTTTGAAATCACTCTGCCACGTGCCGCATCCAGACCACCCATTCATCATGAACATACTGCTGATTGAAGATGATCCTGTCGTTCTGCTTGGGGCCGAGCAGGCCTTGCGCCTTGCCGGCTTCGAGGTAACGACTGCTGTCGATGCCAAGAGCGCGCTGGCGATTCTTGCCAACGAAACACCGGCGGCAGTGGTCAGCGACGTACGCCTGCCCGATGGCGATGGTTTCGAGCTGCTGCGCCGCGTGCGCGATCTGGACAGCGAGCTGCCCATGATCTTGATGACCGGCCATGGCGACATCCGCATGGCGGTCGAAGCGATGCACGAGGGGGCTTACGACTTTCTCGAAAAGCCATTTTCTTCCGACCGTCTCGCCGATGTAGCCCGCCGAGCGCTCGACAAGCGCCGCCTGGTTCTGGAAAACAGGCGTCTGTTTGCGCTGGTGGCCAATCAGCGCGAAGGAGGATTGCTCGGTCAGTCGCCGGCGATGATGGAAGTCAATCGCCGGATTGCCGCCCTGGCGTCGACCCAGGTGGATGTGCTGATCCGTGGTGAAACCGGCAGCGGCAAGGAGGTTGTCGCGCGCACCTTGCATGAGGCCTCGGGTCGCAAGGGACCCTTTGTCGCGATCAATTGCGGAGCGCTGCCCGAGACCGTGTTTGAGAGCGAAATGTTCGGCCACGAAGCCGGCGCGTTCACCGGTGCCGCCCGACGCCGCATTGGAAAACTGGAGCATGCAAAGGGTGGCACGGTGTTTCTCGACGAGATTGAAAGCCTGCCGCTGGCGCAACAGGTCAAGTTCCTGCGTGCGCTGCAGGAGCGAAGCATCGAGCGGCTCGGCGGCAACGAAGTGGTAACTATCGATTGCCGCTTCGTCGCTGCCGCAAAAGAAGATTTGCAATCAATGACCGAGACCGGACGATTCCGTGCCGACCTGTATTTCCGCCTGCACGTGGCCACGATCGAGCTGCCGCCACTGTGCGAGCGGCGTGAGGACATTCCGCTTTTGATGGCGCATTTCCTGCAACTGGCTGCCGAACGCTACAGCGTGCCGGTGCCAGGCTGGAGTGAAAAACAGATGGCGCTCTGGATGGCGGCGTCCTGGCCGGGCAATGTGCGGGAGCTGCGCAATGTCGCCGAGCGTCTTTGTCTCGGCCTCGAAGGCGAAACCAGTGCCACGACAGAGGCCATGCCGCCTTCGCTGGCGCTGCAGGTCGAGGCTTTCGAAAAGTATGTCATCGAACAGGCGCTGACAGCCTGCGGCGGAACCGTGGGTCTGGCGGCAGAGCGCCTGCAGCTGCCGCGCAAAACCCTGTACGACAAGCTTGCCCGCCACGGGATCGTGCCTGATCGACATCGCGCTGCTCCCGACTAAGCGCTGCGGATTTCCGCAGGCCGATGGTGGCCGATTGCGGATATCCGCACAGCCCTGATTTCAACATCGTTCTGAATCAAAGGTCTATCATTTTTCTGTGCCTGGCACGCCGTGTGCGTCAACTGTTCGACAATCGCCAGGAAGCGGTTTTCGAAAATCACAAGAGGAGAAGGCACCAATGAACAAGCTCACCCGCAAGCTGCTGCTCGCCACTGTCGGCATTTCCATGGGCGCGGCCGCACACGCCGCCGATTTCATCAACGTACTGACCGGCGGCACCTCGGGCGTGTATTACCCGATGGGCGTGGCGGTCACCCAGATTTACGGAAAGGCCATGCCGGACGCCAAGTCCTCCGTGCAATCGACCAAGGCCAGCGCCGAAAACCTCAATCTGTTGCAGGCCGGACGTGGCGAAATCGCTTTTGCATTGGGCGATGCCGTGGGTTCAGCCTGGAAAGGTGATGCCGACGCCGGCTTCAAGACGCCGCTGAACAAGTTGCGTACCATTGCTGGCATCTACCCCAACTACATCCAGATCGTCGCCAATGCCGATTCCGGCATCAAAACCCTGGCCGATCTCAAAGGCAAGCGCGTCTCCGTCGGCGCACCGAAGAGCGGTACCGAACTCAACGCCCGCGCCATTTTCAAGGGTGCCGGCATGAGCTACAGTGATCTCGCCAAAACCGAGTATCTGTCCTTCGGAGAGTCCGTTGAGCTGATCAAGAATCGCCAGCTTGATGCCACGATCATTTCAGCCGGCCTCGGCGTTGCCGCCGTGCGTGACCTTTCCACCGCCATCAAGCTGGTGATCGTACCGATTTCAGCTGACGTGGTGAAGGCCATCGGCGAAGCCGCCTACCAGCCTGCAACCGTGCCGGCCAACACCTACACGGGTCAAACTGCCGATGTGTCGACCATTGCCATCAAGAACTTCCTGGTCAGCCACTCAGGAGTTTCCGATGACATGGCCTACAAGATGACCAAGGCGCTGTTTGACAATCTGGCTGACTTGCATGCCGCGCATGGCGCCGCCAAGGCCATTACCAAGGAAGGCGCACCGCTGAATCCGCCGGCGCCGTTGCATCCTGGCGCCATCAAGTACTACAAGGAAGCCTGGCTGCTGAAGTAAACGGAAGGCGTACGTGAGCGACAACCTCGCGGCGCCCGTCCAAGGCGACGAGCCAGTCTTCTCCGAGCACGGCAGGCAGCGCCGGCTCGGAGGGCGCTGGCTCGCCGTTGTTAGCGGGCTGGCACTCGCATTTTCCTTTTACCAGTTGTCGGTGGCGGCCTTCCATCCGTTTTCCAGCCTGGTCATTCGATCATTTC
>JAIPCF010000087.1 GCA_021738385.1 Sulfuritalea sp.
CGTCGAAACCGCCGTTTTTGCTGTCGACGAGCACGCCGGGGATGTCCTGCATGGCCTCCTTGAGATTGAACATCTTCTTTTCGGCGAGTGCTTCCTTGCCGACGACGGCGATGGCTTGCGGCACCTGGGCGGTGGCGCGTGCTTCGCGGGTGGCGGTGACGCTGATTTCGTCCAGCTTGCGGTCCGCCTCGGCGGCGTGGGCGAGGCTGGGCGCCAGTGCTGGCAAGACTGCCAGGGCAAGTAACAGGGGTCGTGGTGCAGTAGGTGTGGGTTTCATTTCATATGTCTCCAAGGTGATCGAGGGCCGGGCTCAAGGCCTTGCCGGTTCAGTAACAAAGGCGATTCGATTGATGCCGGCGCGCTGAGCGATGGCTAGGATGTCGGCCAGCGTTTCGTAACGGGTGGCGCGGTCGGCACGCAGATGAAGTGCCGGGTTGCTGCCAGCGGTGGCGGTGAAGCGGCTTTCCACTTCGCTACGGTGGACTGGCGTGCCGTCGAGGTAGTAGATGCCGTTGGCGTCGAGCGATAGTCGAATCACGACGGGCGCTTCCTCGACCTGCTGTGAACTGACCTGCGGCAAGTCGATGGACACGGCCTGATGTAGCAAAGGTGCGGCGATGATGAAAATGACCAGAAGAACCAACATCACATCCACCATGGGTGTGGTGTTGATCTCCGACATGGGTTGCGTGACGCCGCCGTCGCTGAAGGAGCCGAAAGACATGGCGACCTCAGGCGGCCTGCCGCGCGATGGCGGCGGATGTGTTCGCAGTCGCTTTGGTTCTTACCGCGCTGCGGCGGGCGCCGGTGGCAAAGAAAGCATGCAGGTCATGGGCGAAGCCGTCGAGCTGAGCCATTACCAGACGATTGGCGCGTGTCAGGGCGTTGTAGGCCAGCACGGCGGGTATGGCAACGAAAAGCCCGGCTGCCGTCATGATCAGCGCTTCACCGACGGGACCGGCCACTTTGTCGAGAACCACGCTGGTGGATCCGGATAACGCGATCAGTGCGTGATAGATGCCCCATACCGTGCCGAAGAGGCCGATGAAGGGAGCCGTGGAGCCGACCGAAGCGAGAAAGGTGAGTCCGCTTTCCAGATTCGCCTGGGCCGAAAGCATCTGGTTGCGCAACGCTCGCGTGACGGATTCGGAGAGGCTGACACCCGCACCGAGACAGGCCGACGATTTGTAGTTTTCAGCAGCCTGTGCACCGACGTGAGCCAGGCTCGAGAAGAGGCCGGTACGGTCGACTGTTTCGATGGCAGTCATCGCCTCGGGCAGTGCGTGCGCCTGCCAGAATGCCTGGGGCGAACGCTCGATGGACCGATTGACGCGCATCTGGCGCAAGAAGCGGCTGACGATCAGTGCCCAACTGGCGATGGACAGGAACAGCAGAATAAGAGCGATGGCATGGGTGACCATGTCGCCCTGTTGCCAGAAATGAAGCAGACCAAGTTGTGTTTTCATGATGGATTAGCTTTCCAGTTGAAAGATGATGGGAACCTGCACCCAGGTCGCGATCGCCAACTCACCGCGTCGCGCCGGAACGAAGCGCCAGCGACTGACGGCGTCATGGGCGGCCTTATCTAGGCGCGCAAAACCGCTGCCGAGCTTGATCTCGACGGTTTCGGCGAGACCGGTTGCGCTGACATGGACGCGCAGCAGAACCCTGCCCTGCTCTCCCAGACGGCGCGATGCGGGGGGATAGCGCGGTTTCGGGTTATCCAGGTAGTCGGCGTCGAAGCGAGCGTCGGTTACTTCCACCGCTACCGGCGCGGAGGCGACCGGTATGATCGGTGCAGCCGACGTGACCGGCGCAGTAAGTGCATTCTTTGCCGGAACGGGCTGCGGGACAGCAAAGGCGGTTGGAATTTCACTGACCGTGCTTGATGTCAGCAGGGTTTGCGGCGGCGCTTGCACTGCCGGTTTTTGCCTTTGCGCTTTCGGCGGTTTTACCTGCGCTGGTTTCGTCAGCCTGGGCAAGTCCGGCGATGTCTCAACCAAGCGTACTGCCATTGTTTGCAGAGGCCTGGACAACTCTTCCGTCGGGACCACGCTCGCAAGCAAAGCGATCAGCGCCGTATGCGCCGCCACTGCCCCGACAACGGAGAAGAGCGGGCGCTCGGATTGCCAGGTATTGGGCAGACTTGGAAGAAAGATTCCCATGACGTCGCGTCCGATTACTAATCGGCGAGCGCCAAAACCGAGGCGCAGCGATACGCAATGCGGTCTATTTGCACGGCTTGGCGCCGAAGTCGCGCTGCCCCAGATCGAGTGACGAGGGGGTATCTGCGCGCACCGGATAGGGGCGGCAACGTGTAATGCATAGCATTCTCCTGACGAACGGATGGAGCCCCGGAGCGGTAGGCACCGGGTGGTCAAACAGCGGAAAGGTCAGGAGGCGGCGGGCGGGGCGCGCGGCTCAGCCGCGATGCCCGTGAAGCGGGGTGGTGGCGAAATGACTGCCGGGAGGAAGAATTCAGTGTGTTTGCCAGCCGCCGGGGGAATGTCACAGGCGGATGAAGGCAGTAGCAACGGGGTGTAATGAGTCAGGCAAAACGGACAATGCGGCGCTAGCATGCCCTGTCCGGAACCGGAACCGGAACCGGACACTGAATCGGACCCGGGCTCGGCCATGGTTTGGGTTCCGCTCAGCGTACAGATTTCGGACCATGGCATCGCGCTTTGCGGCAGAGGCGACAGGGCGCGCGCCATTGTTGGCGCGAGCGCCGCCAGAAGGACTGCCAGGATGGCAATCCAGGCGGTAAAACAGTTGGCCCGGCGGGCAAGCTTCATCGCGTACGCGACCGACTAATCAATGCCCGTGTTTTTTCATGGCACCCATACCGCTCGCGGCTACCAGCGGCTTAACCGGCGCCTTGATCTCGATAGTGCTGCGCTTCTTGTCCTTGTCTTCGACGATCAGCGTCAGCGGCACGTTGGCGCCCTCTTTCATTTGCTGCTTCAGTTGCATCAGCATGATGTGATAGCCGCCCGACTTGAGCTCCACGGTTTTGCCGCCGGGAAGTTCGAGACCGCCCGGCATGGCGCGCATTCTCATGACATCTTTGTCCATGGACATTTCATGAATTTCGACAACGCCAGCGACTGGTGACCGGGCTTCAACCAGACGGGCATCCTGTGACGAAGTGATTTGCATGAAGGCTCCAGTGGCTTTTTGCTGCGCCACTGTGGCGCGTACCCAGGGTTCCTTGATAGTGACTTCGGCTTGAGCGGGAAGAATGAAAGCGGCAGAAACAACGGTGGACAGCGCGACAGCGCGAATGATGCGATTCATGATGACTCCTTGCAATGAGAGGGGTCCCGCGGCTTGCGGGCAAGTGATGCAATCCGGGATGCAGGCTGACCTGCGCTGGGCCCGAAAGAAGCGTTGACGCTCAGGCGTGGGCGGGAGGGCCGCGCGGGGAATGTGCGGTCCAGGCGACAAGCGCTGGACGCGCAGACGCGTATCGAATCAGCGCAGCGCCGAAAGTCGGCGCTGGTGATACGGCAGTGTCAATCTCAAGGGCCAGCAGCGGCCCGCTGGTAGCGCATTGTTTGCAACAATCATGCACTCCGGTATTCGGTTGAGAGTCATTCGCGCCTGCCTGGGCAAGGTCAAGCTTCAGTACACCATGACTGGTACAGACTTCCACAGCGAACGGACCAATACCGGAACCGGCGCCGGGCAGAAGGACGCCGGCGCTAGCGAGAGACTGCAGCATCACTGCCAACAGGCCTAGAAACAAAAGCCCCATGGTGTGACGACGAAGCGATGAAAGGAATGAAATTTGGCGCATGTGCCGCGTATACTAATGCCTGCGGCTCTCGCATAGGATTGACTTAACTCAAGCAGCGATGCAGGAATTTGATGCGCTAGAACGATGATTGCAGGCACTCTATTTGTTGTCGCGGCGCCCTCGGGGGCCGGTAAAACCACCCTGGTAGGGCGTTTGCTGGCGGACGACGCGCAGGTGAAAAATTCGGTTTCCTACACCACCCGCGCACCGCGTCCGGGCGAGGAGGACGGTCGTGAATACCACTTTATTGATGTGAAGCGCTTTCTTGCCATGCGCGAGCGCGGCGAATTCACCGAGTGGGCGGAAGTGCATGACAATTTTTACGGTACTTCACGCGTCTGGGTCGAGCAGCGCCTGAAGGAAGGCAGCGACATGATGCTGGAGATCGACTGGCAAGGCGCACAGCAGATGCGCCGCCAGCTTCCCGAAGCAGTGAGCATATTTATTCTGCCACCGTCGATCGATGAACTTGAACGCCGGTTGCGCAAACGAGGGTTGGACAGTGAAGATGTCATCGCACGCCGGGTGGCCGGCGCCTTGGCCGAAATGCGCCACGTGGGAGAGTTCGATTTTGTTATAATCAACAATGACTTGGATGTGGCGCTCGGCGAGCTCAAGGCCGCTGTGTGCGCTTCGCGTCTGCGATATGCGCGTCAGCGCGCCCGTCACCCCGATGTTTTCCGTTTTCTAGATCAGGACTGAACCCCATGGCCCGTGTCACCATTGATGATTGCATCAAACTCATTCCCAACCGCTTTCAGCTCACCCTGGCGGCAACCTATCGCGCGCGCCAGCTCACGCTGGGCAGCACGCCGCAGGTTGAACCGGGCCGCGACAAGCCGACCGTCATCGCCCTGCGCGAAATTGCCGCTGGCAAGGTTGGCGTCGAAATCCTGACCCGCAACCAGCAGTAGCAAAATGCGAACGGGGTGAAACATGTCGGCATCGCCGCTTATGACCACCCCGTCAGCCACGCCCCCCGGTGCTTCCCTGGACCCTGGCGTAGTACCGGGCGCGTTTGACGAACCGCCGTTGATTTCGGCGGACATGCACCCCCCGGTTGATCTTGCCGAAGATCTGGAGCGTTTCAACTCCCGGCTTGCAACCTATCTCAAGCCCGAGGATATCAAGCAGATCGGCGCGGCATATATCTTTGCCAATGCCGCACATCGTGGTCAGCTTCGCGTCAGCGGGTCGCCCTACATTTCCCATCCGCTGGCGGTGGCGGAAACCCTGGCCGCATGGCATCTCGACCCGCACGCCCTGATAGCGGCGCTGCTGCACGACGTGATGGAAGACACGTCGATCACCAAGGAACAGATCGCCGAACGCTTCGGCAAGCTCGCCGCCGATCTGGTCGATGGCGTCTCCAAGCTCGATCGGATCGAGCACCAGAGCTTCGAGGAAGCCCAGGCCGAAAACTTCCGCAAGATGTTGCTGGCCATGGCGCGCGATGTTCGCGTCATCTTGATCAAGCTGGCAGACAGGCTGCACAACATGCAGACGCTGGACGCCATGCGTCCCGAAAAGCGCCGTCGCATCGCGCGCGAGACGCTGGATATCTATGCGCCGATAGCCAACCGCCTGGGCCTCAATGCGCTTTACCGCGAGTTGCAGGAGCTGGCTTTTTATCATGCACATCCGCTGCGCTATCGGGTGTTGTCCAAAGCGGTGAAAGGCGCGCGCGGCAATCGACGCGAGGTGGTCAGCAAGATTCTTCAGGCGATTCGCAAGGCCTTGCCGGAGGCCGGGATCGCGGCCGAAGTGATGGGGCGCGAAAAGCATCTCTATGGCATTTACCGGAAAATGCGCGACAAGCAATTGAGCTTTTCCCAAGTGCTCGACATTTATGGTTTTCGCATTATCGTCAAGGACCGTCCGAGCTGCTATCTGGCGCTGGGCGCATTGCATGCCTTGTACCAGCCGGTACCCGGCAAGTTCAAGGACTACATCGCCATTCCCAAGGCCAATGGCTACCAGTCCCTGCACACGACCCTGATAGGCCCCTTCGGCACACCGGCAGAGATACAGATTCGGGACGGCAACATGCACCATGTCGCTGAGTCCGGCGTTGCGTCACACTGGTTGTACAAGGACAAATCGACGCTCGACCAGTTGCAGCAAAAAACCCATAAATGGCTGCAGTCCCTGGTCGAACTGCAATCAACCACGGGCGATTCTTCGGAGTTCCTCGAGCACGTCAAGGTGGATCTGTTTCCCAGCGAGGTCTATGTATTCAGTCCCAAGGGAAAGATTTTCGCGCTGCCGCGTGGGTCGACCGCAGTCGATCTGGCTTACGCCGTGCATACGGATATTGGCGACCGCTGTGTTGCCTGCCGCATCAATTTCGAAGCCATGCCGCTGCGCACCGAATTGCGCAACGGTGATCGGGTAGAGATCGTGACGGCGTCCACCGCGGCGCCCAATCCGGGCTGGCTGAGCTACGTCAAGAGCGCGCGGGCCCGGTCGCGCATCCGGCATTTCCTCAAGGCCCGACAGAACCGAGAAGCGGAAACGCTCGGTGAACGCTTGCTGGTGCACGCTCTGGCAGAACTGGGATTCACGCTGGCCGAGGTCGATGAGCCAGCCTGGGAGCGCTTTTTGTTCGATACCGGCACTCATAATCGCAAAGAGATATTCACCGACATCGGGCTCGGCATTCGATTGGCGCCAGTGGTTGCTCGCCGCTTGATGGCACGCGACCAGAATTTGCAGCAGGCGGTGCGCAACGCAGGCTCGGTGGTGATTCGCGGCACCGAAAGCGGGGCCGTGAAACTGGCACCGTGCTGCCGCCCCATTCCGGGTGACCCGATCGTCGGCCTGATCCGCAAGGGCCATGGGCTGGTGGTACATACCCACGACTGCAGCACGCTGTCCAAGCTGCACGGCAACAAGCTGGAATGGATCGACGTCGAATGGGAAGCCGGCATCACCGGCAAGTTCGACGCCAGTATTCGAGTTGTCGTAAAGAATGTGCGCGGCGTGTTGGCCCGGCTCGCTGCAGGTATTGCCGAAGCCGAAGCCAATATCGTCAATGTCGGCATGGAAGAAGACAGCGGCGACGCCACCACCCTGTTTTTTACCTTGCAGGTATCAGGCCGCATGCATCTGGCCCGCATTCTGCGATCATTGCGGCGTGTGCCCGAAGTAGTGCGCATTGCCCGCTGTGTCGATTCAAAACACTAGATTCACAAAGCCGGATTCCGGCACCTGAAAGGAAATGTATGGCCCTCTACGAATCAGAGCACACCAAGTTCATGCGCGAATGGATGGAAAAGCATCCTGAAGAAACTCTCGAACAGCAAAAAGGGCGCGCACTCTGGTGGGACAAGCCGCCTCGTCCGCTGGAGACCATGAAGGACGACATCGCGGCCAAAATCCCCAGCAAGGCCTACTACTACGACGCCAATTAGATAGCCGCGGCAGCGGAAGTCGCCTATTCCTTCGGCATCAAATGGATGCGTTCCGCGAGCAACGTCACACTCGCTGTCTGGCCGGGGCCGAGCTTGTTGCGCTGAATGGTGTGACTCGAGGCCTGAAACGCCAGCGGTTGCGCCTCGCCAGGAATACTCAGCGTCAGTTGCGTAAAGCTGCCCATGCGCAGCGCTTCGATGATGGTGCCTGTCACCGGGTTTTCTGCTTCGCCGCGGCTGGGATGATCGGGTCGGTGCAGTAACACGCCTTCGGGCGGAATCACCCAATTGACCTGCTCACCAGGCGCCCATCCAGCCGCACCTGATGGAAAGTCGGCGATGGTGAGACGGCAACCGGCCCACTCCAGACAAGTTTTGCCGTCCCCTTCGATCAAAGTGCCCTGGAACAGATTGGTCAAGCCAACCAGACGCGCCACGGCAGGCGAGCACGGTCGCAACAGCACGTCTTCGGGCGAGCCCGTTTGCAGTGCCTTGCCGCGATGCAACACCACCATTCGGTCGGCCAGTTGTCGCGCCTCATCAAGATCGTGGGTCACCAGCACGATGGGAATGGCCAGCTCCTGACGCAGGCGCGCCAGCTCGGCGCGCAGCTTGCGCCGTGTGACTTGATCGACGGCGGAAAAGGGTTCATCCATCAGCAGCACGCCACCCGCCAATGCGGCAGGTCCGCCAGCGGCCCGCGCCAGTGCACGAGCCAGCGCCACGCGCTGCTGTTGTCCGCCGGAAAGTTGTGCCGGGCGGCGCCCGTCCAGCCCGTCCAGATGAACCCGGGCCAGCCAATGGCGGGCCGTTTCAGCACGCGAAGCGGGAGACACATCACCAAGCGCCATCATGACGTTGTCGAACGCTGAAAGATGCGGTAGCAGCGAGTAATTCTGGAACACGAACCCAACGCGCCGTTGCTGCGGTGGCAGGCTGACTCCTGTGCCGAACCAGTTCGCGCCACCGCAGCGGATGCTGCCTTCGGTTGCGCTATGCAAGCCCGCGATGCAACGCAGCACCGTGGTCTTGCCGCTGCCCGAGGGTCCAACCAAAGCAAGCAGTTCACCGGGAGCGCAATCGAAAGCGCAATCAAGTGGAATCGGAGTTTGCTGTCGCAGCTCGACTTCAAGCGCACCGCCCATTTCTGGAGCTTTCGCAGCGGAGTCCGCGCTTTGTGCGCCAGAAACGTCGTTGCGTGGGCCGGTGTCAGTTGCCACGACGGCCTACCTTGCGCGTAAAGAAATGCAAACTGGCAACTGCGGCGAAAGCAATCAGAACCAGCAGCAGCGACATGCGCGCCGCACCGCTATCGTCAAAGGCCTGCACGCGGTCATAGATGGCGATCGACAAAGTTCGCGTTGCACCGTCGAGGTTGCCGCCGACCATCAGCACCACGCCGAATTCGCCCAGGGTATGCACGAAGGTCAGCACCATGGCCGAGGCCAGCCCCGGCCAGGCCAGCGGCAGCTCCACCCGCCACAGAGTTTGCCAGTTCGACAGCCCGCAGCACCATGCCGCCTCGCGCGCTTCGCGCGGGATCGCCTCGAAGGCGCGCTGTACCGGTTGTACGGCGAAGGGAATATTGACCAGCAAAGACGCGGCGAGCAAGCCGTCGAATGAAAACACCAGGCTGCGCCCGGTCAGCGCCAGCCAGGCCGAGCCGAGCACGCCCTGAGGCGCAAACACACCCAGCAGATAAAAGCCCAGCACGGTGGGTGGCAGCAGCAGCGGCAGAACCACCAGGGCGTCGACCAGACCTTTACCGGGGAAGACCGTCCACGCCAATGGCCGCGCCACCAGCACCGCCGCAGGCAGCAGCAGTAGCGTGGTCAGCAACGCGAGTTGCAGCGACAGACTGAGCGCAGTCCAGTCCATCAGTTCACCGGCAGGCCGAAGCCGCTGCGGGCAAGAATCTCACGCGCTTGCGGTCCGCGCAGAAAGTCGGCAAAGGCCCGCGCGGTGGGCCCTGCTCCCTTGACCAGCACTATTGTCTGGCGCAGCGGCGTATGCCAGTTTTCAGGCAGAGTGACAAAAGCGCCTTGCGCAGCAAGCTGCGGTGCGTGCGCCAGCGAAAGCGGTATCAAGCCGGCCTGTGCCGCACCGCTGGCAGCAAACTGAGCCGCCTGCGCCGCGCTGTCGCCCTGCGCTAATTTGCCTTGCACCGCTTGCCACAAACCGCGATTCTCCAGAACCTCGCGCGCAGCGCGGCCGTAGGGTGCGGTTTCCGGGTTGGCAATTGCCAGGCGTTTCAGACGACCATCTTTCACCGCGGCGACAAAGTCGCTCAATTCTCTATCGGCGCTAATCGGCGACCCATTCGGCAGGAACAAAGCCATGCGCCCGGTGGCGAAAGGCTGGGCGACTCCTTCGCCACGTTTTGCATCGATCACCACGGCGGCGACACGCTCGTCAGCCGAGAGAAACAGTTCGAAGGGTGCGCCCTGCACGATCTGGCGCGCGAAATTTCCCGAGGAGCCAAAAGCTATCCTTAACGGCGCACCGCCGCCGCGGGTGAATGCAGCAACGATTTCTGGCAGGACGAATTGCAGGTTGGCGGCAGCGGCGATATGCGGCGGTGCCTCTGGCTTCACGGTCTGCGCAAAACTCGGCGCTGGCGAGACGGCGGCGAACAAGGTAAAAGCGATGGCAGGCGCCAGTAGGCGAAGCGAAAACTTTGAAAAGGAATGAACCATTCTGAGAGTCTAGCGAATTCAAGACAGTGCCGGGCGAAGCCCTACAAAATCCGCTGTTAGTGTTTGACGGTACCAAGGAAAAGGCCACCCGAAGGTGGCCGTTTTCGATGCTGATTTCAACTGTTGTTTAGAGGTTTAACTTTTCGGAAACCCCCGGCGTTTTCAGCGCGACAGAGTCCACCCCACAATATTCTTGACCTGGCGAGGTTCTCTGGTATCGATCTTCTTGTGTAAAGAACCCTTCTTTGTCGAGCCCACGGCCCGACCCTTAGGCTGTCATTTCTCTTGGTAAGCACCGTGTGCAGCATGCACCGGTGCCAGCACAACCAGAGCGAAGAACAGCGATCCGGTCAGAATACGAGTGGTTCTGGCTCCAAGCCTCGGCTGAGGAATATGGATTCTGGTGAGTAGTGATGCGTCACTTGCTTCAACAAACTCCAGGGTCGGTGAATCCACGTCAGGAGTGGCACTGCGCAATGCGAGCGAGTCTTTGCGAAGGGTTTGGTGTCAACCGGTGGAATCCTGCAACAGGGCAAGGGCCCCGATCTCTGATTCAGTTCAGGCGCTGCAAATCTGCTTCCATTTGCACGAACTTTTCGGTCAATTCGGCCAGTTCCCGGTAGAACGGGATCTGTGTACCTGCCTTGACGGCGGTGGCGAAGGCGCCGAGCCACATATTCAGATGCTGGCCCACGAAGCGGTCGCGCAACTCGCTGACTGTCGCCAGTTTGTCTTTGTCTTCGGTGAGCCGTGCCTGGTTTTGCGCGAAGGTTAACTGGTACAAGAATTCCAGTTCCACCGCAATATGGTCCGGCAATTCGCGAAAATCACCGCTAACGTCCAAGCCACCTTGTGTGTAATAGTCGAGTACCGCCATCGTCGCCTCGTGCCTTCCCGACTGGTCGGCAGTCAGCCAGAACGAGGCATAAGGCATGGCTTTGGGCTGCGAAGGACCGATGAACAGTGCGGTGTAGTCAATCAGCAGGGTCTGCATTTCCTGTTCTACGAACGCATCGCGCAGCCTGTGGACACGCTTTTCCAGAACCGGGTCGATGGCGCTCGCTGCCGCCAGCATGGAGTCAAAAACGCGTTCTTCGCTGAAGTCTGTAGTCGGCTCGTAATAGCAGGCGGCAAGATAGCGGCAGAGATCTTCGCGCGCACCCGCAGTGCCGGTGGCATAGTCAGTCATAGCAACTCCTGAGTCGTCTGCACTCCGCGCGGCCAACGTGGCCCCGCCTGAGGCTGAATAGAAAAGGGGTCGATCAAAATCGGCCCCCGATTCTATTTCACGCACGCGGACTGTACCTGCCTACGTAGTGGACATTGGGTTTCGTCTTCTTGTCTTCCTGCAGGCGGAAGGACTTTTGCTTCTTCAGGATCTTTGAAATCTGGCTGTTTGGATCCTGCTGATCGCCAAAGATGCGCGCCTGAGCCGGGCAAACTTCGACACAGGCCGGCTGCAAGCCGTTCGTTACGCGGTGGTAGCAGAAAGTGCATTTCTCGACCACGTCGTCCGAGCGGATCGGTTGCAGTTCGCCACCCTGCCATGCCGTCATTGCCGGGATACGGGTGCCGGCCTTGGCCGAGATTTCAGCACCGGATGAAGTACCACCCGGAATTGCCGAAGTCTTGTCGGCCCAGAACGGCTGTGGTTCATCCTCATAAGGGTTGAGACTGATCACGCTGTAGGTCTCGCCATCCAGACTTGTCGGGCCAAGCGTCTCGTGGCTGTAGGGGCAGCCTTTTTCTCTCTGGCAATCACCACAACCGACGCACAGTTCCGGATTGTGCATGGTGATCCCCTCCGGGGTCTTGAACAGCGCCTTGTAGGGCTTGCCGGGGCCGGCTTTCTCTGGATTTCCCGGGCAAATACTGATGCAGGGCGGCTCGTCACAATGATTGCACAGCACCGGCATCACCATGTGACGGGTATTTGGAAACGTGCCTTCGCTGTGCATAAGGAAATCAGCCCAATTGTAGCTTTGGCCGCCAGCACGATTGCGCGTGTTGTTTTCGGCTTTGCAGGCAAGGGCGCAAGAACCGCAGCCAACGCATCGGCTTAGATCGATAACCATTCCTAGTTTCATCATATTCTCCTATTGAACGGCGCTCAGGCTTTGGTGATCCGCACGCCGGTGAATCCACCGTTGCGCGCCGTGGCACCACTCAAGCGATCATAGTCATCGACCAGGATCTCGTTGTTGTTGCCGCCTAGCGGAACCGCTTTGGCATAGTCCTTGGCGGCCACCCGGCCGTAAGCCCAGTGACCTTGGCCGAAGCACTTGGCTACAGTGCCGGGGCGTATGCCTTCCCAAAGTTTGAGTCCGGTTGTGATGGAACCTGCCTGTGACGTAATCTTGACCATATCGCCGGTCTTCAGGCCCAACTTTGCACCGTCGGCCGGGTTCATCTTGACTACATCGCCCCAGGACACGTCACCGGGATCAACCTTCTTGAACTCGTGGTACCAGGGCAGATTCTGCGAGCGGCCTTCACGGTTGAGGCGTGATTTGTAATCGACGAAGTCGAACGGGAACTCTTCAAGGCTGCCATGCCGCTTGGGTGCTTCGTAGTGCGGCACGAAAGCGAGGTCTCCGCGCGCGGTGTAGCCGCTGACGGCGAGGATGTCATCCGTGGTTGTCTCGTACTTCTTGGCGTGATCCGTCAGGCCTTTCTTCAACGATTCACTGAAGAACTCGAACTTGTGGGTAACGGTTTTGAATTTGCCGCCCCAACCGTGCTTGATGGCGTAGCGTGGGCCGTGGAACATGCCTTTGGCCTTGAATTCGGCCCAACCCTTGATCTGGGCGTCGCCCTTGGGCGCTTCCTTGGCCATCCAGATAGGCGCGCTGACGAACTTGGCGGCGAACTCGGCAAATTCCAGCGAGGTGGTTGCCGATTTGCCGGTTTCGGGGTCCTTGATCTGGTCGTAGTAATCGGCCAGATTGGGGAAGCCCTTGGCCTTCAGCGCCTGTGCCAGCAGCCACGGCACCTCGGTTTCCTCCTGCTTGACATCGAACAGCCGCTTGATCGGATTCTGCTGGATCGATGCGTAGCTGTAGCCGTTGCTGCCGTTGGTGACGATGTTCCAGCCCTCGGACGAATTGAAGGTGGAAGGCAGCACAACGTCGGCGAACTGCGTCATCTCCGACGCGTTGGTGACCATGTGGGCGAAGAAGGGTACGTTGGCCATCGCCTTGTCCCAACGGTCGGCACCCGTGCATGAAAAGTTGAAGTTGGACCACGAGGACAGCATCACCTTAACTGCTCCCGGATCCTTCAGCATGCCGTTCGCCACGTTGTTTGTCACCACGCCGCTTCCGGGCTTGGCACCCATCATCGCCGGCAGGTCCTTGGCGCCGCGACCATCTATCTTCTTGCCATGCCCTTTTTCCTTGGCCAATGCATCGATAAACTTGTCGGTGCTGGGGAACTTGGCCAGTGGCGCTCCGGGAGCACTTTGCCAGACACCGCCTTCGACATCGACGGAGCCGACCAGGCCGTTGAGCGCGTATACCGCCATCGAGGCATAGGTGCCGCGCGGCATCATCGCCGCACCGGGGCCCATCCAGACAGCGCACTTGGGTGCCGCCTTGCCCATGGCACGCGCGACGCGGACAATTTGCGCGGCGGGAATGCCGGTTTCCTTTTCGCCAAAGGCCGGCGTGCGGTCTTTCAGTTCCAGGTTCCACCATTTGACCAGTCCGTGAGTCTCTTTTTCGGAGAAAGCGGCTTCGTCCACCATTGCGCCGGCAACGAACAGATTTTTGCCGTCCTTGAAATCGCCGACGAATTCGCGGTTCCACAGGCCTTCGGTCAGTAGTACATGAGCAATCGCCCCGGCCAGCGCCCCATCGGTGCCAGGCTTGAGCGGCAGCCATTCGTGTGCTTTTGCCGCGGAGTTAGAGAGGCGGGGATCAACTGCGATGACCGTGCCGCGGGCGACAATTTCATGGAAACGGTGGATGGTGTTGGGCACCTGTCGATTGGAGGCCAGCGGGTCGCAGCCCCAGATCACCAGGCAGTTGGTTTTTTCCAGATCGTAGTCACGATAGCCAAAGAAGCCTTGTGTCAGGCCCGGGCCCATTTTCTCAGCTTCGGCGCAAATGGCGCTGTGTGAAAAATACTGGCCAGTGCCGAAGATCTTGGGCAGTGTGCCGTAGAGCAAGCCTTGCGAGACAGGCCCATAACGACCACGGATGTAGCACAGCTTGTCGGGTTCGCCGGCCTGACGCAGAGCGATCATCTTGTCGGTAACGATGTCAATTGCTTCATCCCACGAGATCGGCACGAATTTCGGATCGATGCCACGACCTTTGACCGGATTGGTGCGCTTCAATGGCATCTTGACGCGATCCGGATCGTAGGTTTGCTGCGGGATCAGGTGGCCGCGCGGGCAGACATAACCGTGGTTGCTCTTGGAAATCTCGTTGCCGCGCACCCGTACCACGCGACCTGTCTGCACGA
>JAIPCF010000088.1 GCA_021738385.1 Sulfuritalea sp.
CTCGCCTACAACTACCCGGAGTTCCTCACGCTGCCGCTGTACGAGGCGATGGAGTAGTCTGCTGCACCGCGCCCGCTGAAAAGTCGGCGCTGGCGGCACGGCGACCGCAACAACGACAACGGAGCCCGGGGCAACCCGGGCGCCGCTTTTGCAAGGAGCATGCAACATGCTTACCCCAATCACCTTGCTCTTGCTCTTCCAACTGGCCGGCGAAGCCATTTCGATGTTCTTTGCCTTGCCGGTACCCGGCCCGGTGATCGGCATGGCGCTGCTGTTCGCGGCGCTGGCCTGGCGCGGCGGGCCATCCACCGAACTGCGTGAAACGGCACAGAAGCTGTTGCAACATCTTTCGCTGCTTTTCGTGCCCGCCGGGGTCGGCATCATGCTGCATTGGCAACGCTTGAGCGATGAGTGGCAGCCGCTGCTCGTCGCGCTGGTCGCCAGCACTTTCATCACCATCGCCATCACCGCACTCGTTCTGCATGCTCTGACTCACCGCAAGGCCGCATCGGCCACCCGGGAGCAGAGGCCGTGAGCCCGCGCATCAGCGAAATCTGGGTCTATCTTTCCGCTTCGCCACTGCTCGGTCTGACACTGACACTAGTTGCGTATCAGGCTGCGGTAGTCATCAATCAGCGCTGCCGTGAACACCCGTTGACCAACCCGGTGCTACTTTCGGTTGCGGCTCTGGTGCTGTTGCTGTGGGTGACCGGCACGCCTTACCCGGTGTATTTCGATGGTGCGCAGTTCGTGCATTTTCTGCTCGGCCCGGCCACCGTCGCGCTGGCGATCCCGCTGTATGCCCAGTTACCACGCCTTAAACACATGGCTCTGCCACTGTTGCTGGCCTTGCTCGCCGGCTCGCTCAGCGCAGCACTGTCTGCGGTGCTGATCGGCGATTTACTGGGAGCCAGCGACGCGACTTTGATGTCGCTCGCGCCCAAATCGGTAACCACACCGATTGCCATGGGCATCGCCGAACGCATCGGCGGCCTGCCCTCGCTGACCGCTGTGCTGGTGATCCTGACCGGCATTCTGGGCGCCGTCGGCGCACCGGCGCTTTACACCGTGTTGAAGATCAAGGACCCCGCCGTGCGCGGCTTTGCACTAGGCACCGCCTCCCACGGTATCGGCACGGCGCGAGCGTTTCAGGAAAATGAACAAAGCGGTGCCTTTGCCGCATTGGCTATGGGCCTGAATGGCCTGCTCACAGCGGTGCTGTTGCCCTGGCTGATGCCGCCCCTGATGCGCTGGCTGGCCTGATCCGGAAAAACTCGGCGCTGGCGACACGGCGGTCTCTCATGGCATACTTCGATCCATGCACCTCATCACCGTATTCTTGCGACGCCGACGCCTCCCGCGTGTAGCCGGGACGCGTGGTGCCGCCTGGATGATGCCTTGAGTTAAGTGGCGCATTCATTTTTCGGCAAAAGCCACGGCTCACCCCGTGGCTTTTTTGTTTTCTTCAAAGGAGTTTTCTGATGATTGCCACCGATGCCCTGATGTGGATCAACCTCCGCCCTGAGCTGATGTTTGTCGAAGGCCAGGGTTCCTGGATCGTCGACCAGAACGGCAAGCGCTATCTCGATTTCGTGCAGGGCTGGGCGGTGAATTGTCTCGGCCATTCGCCCGCAGTGATACGCAATGCGCTTGCCGCTCAAGCGGGAAAGCTGATCAACCCCAGCCCGGCGTTTTTCAACGAACCTGCGGCACGCTTGGCGCAACTGCTCGCCGCGAATTCTTGCTTCGATCGCGTCTTCTTCGCAAATTCGGGGGCGGAAGCCAACGAAGGCGCGATCAAGCTCGCACGCAAGTGGGGGAAGAAACAGCGCGGCGGCGCTTACGAGATCATCACCTTTGAAAACGGTTTTCACGGCCGAAGCCTGGCGACCATGTCTGCCACGGGGAAGCCGGGCTGGGATACGCTGTTTGCGCCTCAAGTGGCCGGCTTTCCCAAAGCGCGGCTAAATGATCTGGACTCGGTGGCCGCCTTGATCGGCAAGAACACGGTCGCGGTGATGCTGGAGCCGGTGCAAGGTGAAGCCGGCGTGGTGCCGGCAAGCGGTGAGTTCATGCGCGCCTTGCGGCAACTGACCATTGATCACGGTCTGCTGTTGATCGTGGATGAGGTGCAAACCGGCATGGGTCGTTGCGGCACCTTGTTCGCCTATGAACAGGCTGATATTCAGCCGGATGTCATGACGGTGGGCAAAGGAATCGGCGGCGGCGTGCCGCTGGCGGCGCTGCTCGCGCGCGAAGAATTTTCCTGCTTCGAGGCCGGCGACCAGGGCGGCACCTACAACGGCAATCCCTTGATGACCGCAGTCGGCGTGGCCGTTTTGGAGACGCTGCTGGCGCCGGGGTTTCTTGCAGGGGTGAGAGCCAAGGCCAAGCTGCTCTCGGATGGGCTGCAAGCCCTAAGTACCGAATTTGGTCTTGCGGGCGAACGCGGCTGCGGCTTGCTGCGTGCCTTGCTGCTGCCCGATGAGCGCGCGCCCGCGCTGGTGACCGCCGCCCGGGCGCTGAACCCCATAGGCATGCTGTTGAACGCGCCACGACCCAGTTTGTTGCGCTTCATGCCGGCGCTGAACGTGGGCCACGACGAGATCGAACAGATGCTGGAGCTGCTGCGTAGCGTGCTGGCGCAGAAGTAAACCTGGAACCAATACGCAACCACAGGATGAACCCCGGGTAGCGCCGTCAAAAGTCGGCGATGACAACACGGCGCCGGCAAGCTCCGCAGAATTCGGTGCTTGTAAGTCGGCAACGAACGAGCGCTGATTTTCAGTACCGGTCCGGTCGGCATCGATTCACCCGTTTGTCGTTCAGCGATCCGTATATTGTTTACGCCCCAAACAACTTGCCCGATGGGGCAATAACAATTTTTTGTTCGCCCTGACCCAAGTGCCCTGCAATAATCGCCCTACAGAGAATAGTGACGTTGCTCGCGTCACTGCGGGGGAGATGGGCAAGGCAGGGACAGGCTTCGGTTTTTTGCAAACCGACGTTCCATGCTCGGCTGAGTTCGGCATGTCTTGCCATTTCCGTTGATTCGAAATCAGACGCTTTGTCGTTCGCGGCAAACGAAAAAATGGATTTTGACAATGGCAGATGCAGCGCAGGACGATGAAGGCAAACGCGGTTTTTTCAGTGCCCTGCTAAGGCCGCCGAAATGCTCGATGCTACGCATGATCGTCATCGGCGTGATCGGCGGCATTGTCATCTGGGGCGGGCTCAACATGGGCATGGAGTACACCAACCGCTCCGACTTTTGTCTCTCCTGCCATGAGATGACGATTCCCTTCGAGGAATTGAAAAAGACTGTCCATTACAAAAACCGCAGCGGCACCACGGTGCAATGCGCAGACTGCCATGTGGCCAGTAGCAAGACGCCAACCGATTACATGTTCAAGTCCATGCAGAAACTCATCGCGGCCCGCGATGTCATTGGACACATTATGGGTACGATCGATACACCCGAAAAGTATGAAGCCTACCGCCTGACCATGGCCGAGCGTGTTTGGGAACGGATGAAGGAACGGGATTCCAAGGAATGCCGCAACTGCCACGACTTCAAAACCATGGATCCAGAGAAACAAAAAGATCGCTCGGTGGTCAAGCACGAAGGGGCCATCGAGGACGGCAAGACCTGTATTGATTGCCACAAAGGTATTGCACACAAACCGGTACACCATTTGCTCGAAGGCGGAGCCGCTGTCCAAAGTGCGCCGACGACAGCGCCTCCTACCGAAACGACATCGGCACCGAAAGCCGAGGACAAGGCCGCAATGCCAGCCTCTGTGACTCCTGCAGAAGCTCCGGCGGCTCCAATCGCACCGGCCCCATCGGTGGTCGAGGCCAAGCAGCAGGCGACGCCGAAGGCCGAGCCAAAAGCTGAGCCAAAGCCTGAAACTAAAGTCGAAGCCAAAGCCGAACCAAAGGCAGAAACCAAAGTAGCGCCGGCAAGCACACCCACTGCAAGTAGCATCACCGCGCTGAACTGGGGCAAGGTGCCTTCGCGGCAAATCAAGGTGTTCTACCCCGGCCAGGCAGCGCTCGAATGGGTGATGAACAAACCCGATCACTCGTCGGCATCCGACATCATCGAAAAGAAACGTGCCTGCGCCAAGTGCCACGAAGGAGATGCCAACGAAATTGGTGCCGCGATCGTTGCTGGCAAGCCCGTGGGCGCTTCAAAGACGGTGCTTGAGCCTAACCCGCCACCAGGCAAGGTAGGATTTATTCCGGTGACCTTCCAGGCCACACATGACACCAACAACATCTATTTCCGCTTTGAATGGGTTCCGCCAAAAATCGGCAAGAAGAAACTTGATCCGAAGAACGAAGTCAAACTCACCATGATGTTCGATGGCGGCGGCACGGTAGAAGGCTCGGAACTGAATGGCTGCTGGTCAACCTGCCATACCGATCTGCGCACCATGAAGGATGCCAAAGACGACAAGAAGACCAAGTACATCAAGGATGCCGACCTTGCCAGCGGCAAGTTCATGGACTTGATCCAGTTCCGCAGCGGCAAAGGCGAAAAACCGGTAGACGGATGGGTCGACAGCGAGCGGCACATGGATGGCGGCAAGAGTACGCTCAAGGCCGAAGGGATCAAGGAAGGCAACAAGTGGGTGGTAATTTTCGAACGGCCCTTGTCCAGTACCGATAAGGGTAACCATGCTATCGTTGCGGACAAAGTGTATAACTTCGGTTTCGCGATACATGAGGACTTCACCAACGCCCGCTATCACTACGTTTCCCTGGGCTATCAGTTCGGTCTCGACAAGCCCGAACCCCGTGTCAAGAACTATATCGACGTACAAAAGCAATAGAAAAACTAGTAAGTGTTTTAGCGAGCAGTACTTTCAACCATGGAGGAATCACAAATGACGATAAAGTGGAGAGGATGGGCCCTGGCGACAGGAGTCCTAGCGATATCCGCAGTTGCGCAAGCGGCACCGCCAACGCCGGCGATGCTGTCCAATGCCTGCGCTGGCTGTCACGGCACAAACGGTGGTAGCGCCGGGCTGACAATGCCCAGTTTGGCTGGCCAGTCCAAGGAAGCCATTGAAGTCGCCATGAAGAAGTTCAAGAGCGGGGAGCGCCCTGGGTCAATCATGGGTCGTATCGCGAAGGGCTACGACGAAGGCCAAACCTCAGCCATCGCCGAGTACTTCTCCAAGCAAAAACTCCATGTGACCAAGCAAGCACTCGACAAGGCGAAGATCGCCAAGGGCGCCAGCCTGCAAGAAAGCAACTGCGGCCGCTGCCACATCGAGGACGGCAGGGAAGGCAAGGACGACACCCCGGCAATGGCCAGCCAATGGCTGCCCTACATGCAGATGCAAATGGCCGACTACCTGTCGGGCGCACGCAAAATGCCGGAAAAAATGAAGGAGAAGGTCGATCCGATGTCCAAGGAAGACCTGGAAGCACTCCTGCACTTCTATGCCAGCGTTAATTAAGGAGGAAATGACTATGACTCTGGATCGCAGAAGTTTTTTAAAGCTGGTAGGTGCTGGCGTCGGCGCAGCGGGACTACCGCTGATCGGCCGTGCGGCGGAAATGATGCCGAAATCGGGCAAACGCGTAGTCGTGGTTGGCGGCGGTTATGGTGGCACCATCGCCGCCAAGTACATCCGCATGATGGATTCGAGCATCGAGGTAGTGCTGATCGAACGCGGTGACCACTTCGTTTCCTGCCCCTTCAGCAATCTATACATCGGCGGCATTCTTAAGGACCTTTCGTCACTGACCATCACATACGACAAACTGGCGTCCAACCATGGCGTCAAGGTGGTTCAGGCTGAGGTCACGGGTATCAATGCGGCCGCGCATACGGTGATGACCAGCAAGGGCGACATCAAGTACGACCGCCTGGTGGTATCTCCCGGTATCGATTTCCGCACTGAAGAGTACGCTGGCTATAACGCAAGCACCGCGGAACTCATGCCGCACTCGTGGAAGGCCGGCCCGCAAACACTGCTGCTACGCAAGCAACTTGAGCAGATGAAAAACGGCGGCAACGTGGTCATGTCGATTCCGCTCGGACCCTTCCGCTGCCCACCGGGCCCTTACGAGCGCACCAGCATGATTGCGATGTATCTGCAAAAGCACAAACCGAAGTCGAAGATTATCGTGCTTGACGCCAACCCGGATATTGTCTCGAAAGGCAAATTGTTCAAGCAGGGGTGGGCCAAATACTACAAGGACGTCATCGACTACCGCCCGGCGAAGAAGGTCACGGCTGTCGACAACAACAAGATGTCTGTTCTCGTGGAAGGCATCGAGGAAATTCACGGCGACGTGATCAACCTGATTCCTTCACAGCGTGCTGCGGATCTTGCCGTGAAGTCCGGCTTGGTCGGCGAGGACAAGAAGTGGTGTCCGATCAATATGGGCACTTTCGAATCGACGATACACAAGGACATTCATGTTATTGGCGATTCGTCGATCGCGGGTGCCATGCCCAAGTCCGGCTACTCGGCCAATTCGGAAGCCAAGGTCTGCGCCACCAACGTCGTCGCGCTGATGAACAATCGCGACATCGTTGAACTCTCCGGCATCAACACCTGCTACAGCTTCATCACCGAGAAGGAAGCAGTGAGTGTTGCAGCCGTGTACAAGTTGGATAACGGCAAGATTGTCGGGGTGAAAGGAGCCGGTGGCGTATCACCGGACCTCAGCACAACCGAAGCAATCTACGCGCACAGCTGGGTGAAGAACATCCTCACCGAAATGTCGACCTGACTGACGAAGTCGGTCACAAAAAAAACACCCCTGCTGCGGCGGGGGTGTTTTTTTGCCTATCGCCCAAAAAGTCGGCGATGGCGGCACGGCGAAAAGGACTACTGCAGACCGCTGATGAAGGTTGCAACCGCCCGCGTCTCCAGCTCGGTCAGCTTGGCCGCGACTGTGTGCATCACCGCATTGTCATTGGTCCGCTCACGTTTGCTGAATTCCTTCAACTGGATTTCTATGTAGGCGCGATGTTGCCCCGCCAATCGGGGAAGCCGCTGGGTACCGTGCCCGTTGGGCCCGTGACAGGAAGCACAGGCCGGCACTCCGGAATAGGGATTCCCGCGCTGAAAAATAAACTTGCCCACGGCCGCGAAATCAACATCCCCGGGCTGCCTGACGGCAGCCTTCTTTCCCGAGAAATACTCGGCCAGCCCGGCAATCTCTTCATCCTTCAAGTCTTTTGCCATATCCGACATGGTGTCGCTTTTGCGCCGACCTTCGCGAAAATCCGTCAACTGCTTCACGATGTAATCGGGATGCTGAGCCGCAAGACGCGGATATACGGCACTGGCACTCTCACCTTCCGGTCCATGACATAAGGAACAACGCGACCTCACAATTTCAGCTACGCGCTTTGAATCGGCCTTCGCCACGGGTGCGGCTTCCGTTTGCAAGGCTATCGTGCCAACGATGACCCCAAATACCAGACTGAAATATCCGCTCATTGTTGACCTTTTTCTGTTCCGGAATCTATCCAGCGATTCCCGTGCTACCAAAGCCCCCGGCACCTCGCTCGCTGGCCGGAAACTCGTCGACAATATTGAATGCCACTTGTACCACCGGAACCACCACGAGTTGCGCCAAACGATCCATGGGATTCAATGTGAAATTGTCGTGGCCTCGATTCCAGGTCGACACAAAGACTTCGCCCTGGTAATCGGAATCAATCAGACCGACCAGGTTGCCCAGAACGATGCCATGTTTGTGGCCCAGTCCCGAACGCGGCAGAATCATTGCCGCCAGACCCGGGTCGGACAAATGAATCGCGATCCCGGTCGGGATCAGGATGGTTTCGCCGGGATGAATCCGTATTGCCTTTTCGATGCAGGCACGCAAATCAATGCCCGCCGATCCCGGTGTGGCGTATTGCGGCGCATAGCGCTCGTCCTTGAGACGATCGTCAAGAATCTTCAGGTCAATTGTGGACATCTGACTTCCTCATCAAACTGGCGATATGGGCAACGATGCCGCGCGCCACTTCCGACTTGTCGGCCTGCGGAAGGGCATGGGCACCGGACGCATCAAACAGGGTCACCGCATTGGTGTTGCCGCCGAGCCCGTCCTGAACCAGATTGCCCACCACAAGTGCAAGCTTCTTCGCCGCGCGCTTGCCTTCGGCGTAAGTCTCGAGATTCTGGCTCTCTGCGGCGAAGCCTACGCAAAACGGCGCTTCGGGCAGAGTCGCGACTTCGGCAAGAATATCCGGATTGGCTTCTAGTTCCAGTGTCAGCTTGCCCGCATTCTTCTTGATCTTATGCTCCGCCGCTTGTGCGGGCCGGTAGTCAGCCACCGCCGCAACGCCGATGAATACATGCTGACCGGGCAATGACTGCATTACCGCATCTCGCATCTGCAGCGCGCTTTTTACATCGATGCGTCGCACCCCACGCGGCGTTTTCTGTTCAACCGGGCCCGCAACCAGGGTCACCTCAGCGCCCGCCTCTGCACAGGCTCGCGCCAAGGCAAAACCCATCTTGCCAGAGCTCGAATTGGTTAATCCGCGCACCGGGTCCAATGCTTCGTAAGTCGGCCCGGCTGTCATCAGCACACGTTTGCCAGCCATAGTCTTGGTTTGCAAGGATGCGTACAGATCATCAAACAATTCACTGGCTTCGAGCATGCGTCCTTCGCCGACTTCACCGCAGGCCTGCTCGCCATGGGCAGGGCCAAGAATGCTGACACCGTCGGCACGCAATTGGGCAACGTTTCGCTGCGTCGGCGGGCTATCCCACATCTGACGGTTCATAGCCGGTGCCACCAGCAGAGGGCAATCGCGCGCCAGACAAACTGTGGATAGCAGATCATCGGCGAAACCGTACGTCAGCTTGGCCACGAAATCGGCCGTCGCCGGCGCGATCAGCAGGGCCGCCGCACCTCGCGTCAGATCGATGTGCGCCATGCCGTTGTCCATGCGCTCATCCCATAAGGCTTGCCAGACGCGCCGACCAGTGAGCGCCTGAAACGTCGCCGCCCCAACAAAATTGGCGCCTGCCCCAGTTAACACGACATCGACATCCGCGCCAGCCTTGACCAGCAGGCGCACCAAATCCGCCGACTTGTAGGCGGCTACCCCACCGGTGACACCCAGCACAATGCGTTTGCCCTGAAACTCATTCATGACATTAAAATTCCGCGACAGGCACACAAAAGGGGATTCTAAACCATGGCCATACGTGATTGGCCCGCAGCAGAACGCCCGCGTGAGCGGCTTGCCTTGCAAGGAGCAGAAGCGCTTTCAGATGCGGAGTTGCTGGCGATTTTTTTGCGGGTGGGCGTTCGCGGCAAAAGCGCGGTCGATCTCGCGCGCGATTTGCTGTCCAGCTTCGATGGCGATCTGGCCAGACTTGCCGCCGCCAGCACCAAGGATCTTTCACGATTGCCCGGCATTGGGCCCGCCAAAGCGGCCCAGCTCGCCGCCACTCTGGAACTGGCGCGCCGTGCGCTGGCCGGATCGCTCAAACTAAAGGATTCGCTGGCGTCACCACAGGCAGTCCGCGACTGGCTTCGGCTTTCTCTTGGCGCGCTGTCACATGAAGTGTTTGTCGCGCTGTGGCTGGATGCCCAGAATCGCCTGATTGCCAGCGAAGAACTGTTTAGCGGCACGCTGACCCAAACCAGCGTTTATCCGCGCGAAGTGGTTAAACGGGCACTGGCACACAATGCTGGCGCGGTAATTTTTGCCCACAATCATCCCTCAGGCCTTGCCGAAGCTTCCAGAGCCGACGAGGTGCTTACTTCCTCGCTAAAGCAGGCGCTCGCTTTGATCGACGTAAAGCTGCTGGACCATTTCATCGTAACAGCGGGCGTAGAACCGCTCTCTTTCGCGGAACGCGGGCTACTTTAGGATCAAGCCAAGATGCACAAATCACGTCCTGCGGAGTAGCAAGAAGCCTGAGTCCGGCTTCATTCAACTCAAAGCCTGAGGGGAAATACCCGAACGGACAGCCGCCGATCCGAGAATGATGTTAAAACGATTGAGTTTTAGCCCAATAGTTTGGTAAACTAGCGAGCTTTGCAAAATCAGCACTCAGGAGCACTACACATGTCTCGCGTATGTCAAGTGACGGGCAAGGCCCCGATGGTAGGGAACCACGTTTCCCACGCCAACAATAAGACCAAGCGTCGCTTTCTGCCGAATCTGCACAATCGCCGCTTCTGGATAGAAACCGAAAACCGCTGGGTAAGTCTGCGCGTATCAAACGCCGGCTTGCGCACTATTGACAAAAAGGGCATTGAAATTGTCCTCGCCGAGCTGCGTGAGCGCGGCGAACGCGTCTAATAAGGGGAGACCATCATGGCCAAGGGCGGACGCGAAAAGATCAAGCTGGAATCCACAGCAGGTACGGGACATTTCTATACCACTACGAAGAACAAGAAAACTACCCCAGGAAAGCTGGAATTCCTGAAGTACGACCCCAAGGCGAGAAAGCATGTCGCCTATAAGGAAGTCAAGCTGAAGTAAAAACCCGCTCCAAATTATCGAGCGGGCTTTTTGTTAGCTGGCCGTCCTGCGGTCAAACAGCGTAGCACCGCAGACGCAGCGAGAACTCCTCCAACTGACGAATACCGCTTTGTTCGGCACGGGCAACCCAGTCCTGCAACTGCCTGACCAGCTGTTCGTGCGTGGCTGAAGAGCGCGCCCACAGCGCCTCGAGTTCCGCGCGCATGGCATACGCCTTGGTCAGAGCATCGCTTTTTGACAGAAGAACGGTGAGTTTCTCCTTCTGCAACGCAGGCAGTGCGGCACTATCTGCGCCCAGCAGTTGCTTCATCAATCGGCTCTCGCGAGCATCCACCTTCAGTTGCTCGAATTCCTCGTTAGCAAGCTGGCGCAAGGTTTTGAGATATTTCGCCAATACGTCGTAGCGATGCGTCACAACGGCTTGAAGCATGTCCAGATCAATCGCCGGCCGAACGGCCCCCAACTTGGGCCGGGGCGCCACTTTCTTGACTCTTGCCTGACCAAATATCTCCATGAGGCGGATATACATCCAGCCAATGTCAAACTCGTACCACTTGTTCGACAGCTTGGCCGAACTGGCAAATGCGTGGTGATTGTTATGCAACTCTTCGCCGCCGATCAGTATCCCGAGTGGAAAAAAGTTGGTCGACGCATCGGCGCAGGCGAAGTTCCGGTAACCCCAGAAATGACCAATCCCATTGACCACGCCGGCAGCCCAGAAGGGAATCCATACCATCTGCACGCCCCAGATCAAAACGCCCGGCCAGACACCAAATATAGTGATATCCATCGCCAACATGATGACGACTCCAAGTTTGTGGTACGGCGAATAGAGCTTCTGTTCCAGCCAGTCTTCCGGTGTGCCGTGGCCATAGCGCTCCATGGTCTCTGCGTTGCGCGACTCCTTCACATAGAGCAGCACACCGGTCCACAACACTCTATTCAGGCCGACAATCCGCGGACTGTGCGGATCGTCGACGGTCTCGCACTTTGCATGGTGCTTGCGATGAATCGCAGCCCATTCCTTGGTGACCATTCCTGTCGTTAGCCACATCCACAAGCGAAAGAAATGACTGGGGATAGGACCCAGTTCCAGCGCGCGATGCGCCTGATGGCGATGCAGAAAAATTGTGACGCCGGCGATAGTGACGTGAGTCAGCGCCAGGGTCGCAAGAACATAACCCCACCAAGGGAGATCAAGAATTCCGGTATACATCTACTCCTCCAGTATCTGGGTGAGCGCTGTTGCCGCGCTCTACCCGAATGAACGCCTTGTCTTGGCTCGCGCCGGCGTTTCTTCTGCAAGACGAAAATCGATTTTGTTGGCTTCCATATCGACTCGCGTCAATTGCACACGCACTCGATCGGCAAGGCGAAAACGCCTGCCGCTACGTTCTCCCACCATAGCATGAGATTTCTCGTCGAAATGAAAATAATCCTGACCCAGTTCGGAAACATGCACCAGGCCTTCCACAAACACACCATCGAGTGCGACAAAAATACCGAACGGCACTACCGAAGAGATACTTCCTTCGAAGATTTCACCGACGCGGTCTTTCATGTAGAAACACTTGAGCCAGGCCTCGACGTCGCGCGTGGCATCGTCTGCCCGGCGTTCGGTCATCGAGCAATGCAGGCCGATTTCCTCCCACGCGTTTGCTGCCCCCGCCGGCTCGTATTGCCGTGCCGCCAGCGCCGACTTTATGGCGCGATGCACCAGCAGATCCGGGTAGCGCCTGATTGGCGAGGTGAAATGTGTGTAGCTTTCATAAGCCAACCCAAAGTGCCCAACGTTGTCCGGACTATAAATTGCCTGTCGCAAGGATCGCAGCATCACGGTTTGCAGCAATTGGCGATCCGGACGCTGACCAATCATCTCCAGCAGCTTGGCGTAATCCTGTGCCTTGGGCGAATCACCGCCACCTAATTGAAAGCCAAAGGTGCCGAGAAAGTCGCGCAACTTGAGCAACCGCTCTGGTGTCGGACCTTCGTGAACCCGATAGAGCGAAGGATGTTCGCTTTCACGCAGAAACTCGGAGGCGCAGACATTGGCTGCCAGCATGCATTCTTCGATAAGTCGATGCGCTTCGTTGCGCTCATAGGCTTCAATGCGCTCAATCTTGCCGCGATCATCGAACACCATGCGCGTCTCGGTGGTCTCGAAATCAATGGCGCCGCGCTTGACGCGTTCCTTGGCCAATTGTCGATAAAGCGCGTTCAACGATTCAAGATGCGGTAACACCGGTGCCAAGCGCTTGCGTGTCTGCGCATCATTGTCATACAAAGCTGCCGCGACCTCTGTATAGGTCAGGCGTGCCTGCGAAAACATCACGGCCGAATAGAATCGATAGCCGGTGATCGCGCCGATGGCGTTGATAGCCATGTCGCAGACCATGCACAGTCGTTCCACCTGAGGATTCAACGAACACAGGCCATTGGAAAGCTTCTCGGGCAACATGGGGATAACTCGCCGAGGGAAGTAAACCGAATTACCTCGCGCGTAGGCGTCGGCATCCAGCGCGCTGCCCGGGGTCACATAATGTGATACATCGGCAATTGCGACGACAAGACGAAACCCCTTGCCTTTACGTTCGCAAAAAACGGCATCATCAAAGTCCTTGGCTGTCTCTCCATCGATCGTCACCAGGGGCATTCCGGTCAGGTCTTCGCGTCCCTTCCAGTCGGATTTGCGCACGGTGTCAGGGAGCTTGCGATTTTCTGCCAGCGTCTCTTTGGAAAACTCATAAGGCAACTCGTGCTTGCGTAGCGCGATTTCGATTTCCATGCCGGGATCGGCATAGTTGCCAAGCACTTCGATCACTCGTCCGATGGGCTGCGAATGCTTGCTCGGTTGCTCGATGAGTTCAATCATCACCACCTGGCCTGATTTCGCCTTGATCGCTTTTTTTGCGCCCTTCTCGGGTGGCGCCAACAAAATATCCTGACTGATGCGCTTGTTCTCAGCGACGACAAAACGCACACCATGTTCCTCGATCACGCGACCGACAATATGCCGATTCGCGCGCTCGGTGACTTCGATAATCTTGCCTTCAGGCCGTCCCTTGCGATCAACTCCAATAACACGGGCGATGGCTTTGTCACCGTGCAATACCTTGTCCATTTCCTTGGCAGAAAGAAACAGGTCCGGGCCTTCCTCTTCGGGGATCAAAAAACCAAAACCGTCCGGATGACCTGAAACGCGACCGCGCACCAGATCGGCCTTGTCCGGAATCAGCCAGTCACCGCGCCGGTTTTGCATCAATTGCGCGTCACGCGCCATGGCACCAAGGCGGCGCTGGAATGGCTCTATCTCGAAGGCCTTGATGTCAAGCAGTGCGGCGATCCGTTGAAATTCCAGCGGAGCACCCTGTGCTGCCAGCAGTTGCAGGATGTATTCGCGGCTCGGCAGCGGTTGCTCGTACTTCGCCGTTTCGCGCTCGAAATAGGGATCGGCGCGCCGGGTTTTGGAAAGCTTCTGAGTCGTGTGTGGTTTGTTTGACAATCTGGGGTTTTCCTTTAGAATTCGCGCCTCGTTTCGCGCCTGCCCAGGTGGCGGAATTGGTAGACGCACTAGTTTCAGGTACTAGCGCTGAGAGGCGTGGGGGTTCGAGTCCCTTCCTGGGCACCAAG
>JAIPCF010000089.1 GCA_021738385.1 Sulfuritalea sp.
AATATGCCGCAGGGACGGCGTCAGTCCCGACAGATTGCAGCGGCGCCGTATCACCATCGCCGAGTTTTTCGGTGCAAACAATGGCCGACGCTGAATTGGCTTGCTATCGCCTCGCTTTGTCACCGCCTTCGTCAGATCGGAGTGGCGTTTCATCGCGGCGGTGTTGCGCGACTACCAGTACTTTTCAAAGGCCATCTGGCCCGGCAAGCTGCGGCGGTTGGTGGTGAAGCGGCGGCGGCTGAGTAGCTGCCGAAGTTCGCGCGCCATTTCTGGATTGCCGCAGACCATTACGCGCGAAGACTCGAGATCGAGTGCTGTCCCTGCCGCTGCCTCCAGCCGGCCATCGGCAAGCAGCAGCGGGATGCGTTCTGCCAGCGCTGTCGCACCTGCCTCACGAGTGACGACCGGCAAGTAGCTGAGCGTGGCTTTTGCCTCCGCAAACATTTCACCTTCTGGAAATTTGGCTATGTCGTCGCGCCATGCGAGTTCGGATGCATGACGCACGCTATGCACCAGGATCAGGTGCTCGTAGTTTTGCCAGACTGCCGGATCGCGCAGTATCGACAGATACGGCCCCAGCCCGGTACCGCTGGCCAGCAGCCACAGATCCTTGCCAGGCGCCAATTGATCGATAGTGAGAAAGCCGTAGCTGGCCTTATCGACGCGAATCGTGTCACCGGTGCGCAGTTGCCCGAGTGGCTCAGAAAAGGCGCCGCCGGGAACCAGCACGGCGATGAATTCGAGGAAGTCGTCATAGGCCCCTGAAGCCAAAGAGAAGGGGCGCCAGACCAGGTCGTTTTCGGCGCCAAGCGCGAGGCGCGTGTAATGTCCCGGCGTGAAGCGGAAACTGCGGTAGCGCGTGGTGCGAAATGATAGCAACGTCGGCGTCCAGTAGCGTATCGACAGTACGCGCTCATTCGTCCACTTCTCGGCATTGTGGGCGCTATTGCGAAAAGTGCTCAGGCCGGGTTCTTCGATGGCGCCCATCACGTAACTCCCTGGTTAGCGGGTTGGCGCTTGCCACGCACGACGCTGCCGATCAGCGTGAGAATGAATAGCAGCAGAGCGACGGCATTGATCAGCCCACCTTCCCGGCGCAATGCGAATTGGTTGTCGAGGCCGCCGAAAATACGCAACGTCAGCGAGGCGTGAAGCAGCAACAGCGGCAGGTAGAAGACCGGATGATAGGGAATGTTTACCCGCATCACGGCAGGAAAGATGATCGCGGCGTGGCCGAAGATCATCGAAAACACAAAACCGAGCGCGACGGCATGCAAAGTCGCGTCACGCCACGGATGGCCTGGCGAAAATCCACCCGCGATACCGAGCAGGCCGGCCACGACCAGCCAGACATAGCCGCTTGAGCAAGCACAGGGCGATAAAGCGGGGCAGTCCTTGCTGGCGTGCATTGCGCCGGGCAATGTCATGGCGCAGCAGCCAGACCGCCAGTGCCAACAATGCGGCGGAAAATGTCGCGCCGAACACACACTGCGCCGCAAGCGGGGTCGGCAGGAAACGGGTCAGTTCCAGCCGCTCGCCGGCGATGGTCAGCACCAGAAAGGCCAGCCACCACGGTACCGCCGCAATCAGCGAAATACCGGTCCAGGCAAGATTGCCGATCAGCCAGCACAGCGCACCCAAAGCAAGAATCACGGTGAATGGCGCCACCAGCCGACGCAGGACTTGAGCACTCGCAGCCAGCAATACGGTGGCTGACAGGATGGACAGAGTCTGGGTCGCCGCGAGCGGCGCGCCGGCAAGGACGGTGCCAGCACGTCCCTGATGTTTTCGATGATCATGTCGCCCAGCGGACAAGCCGGTGAGGTCATGGTCATTTCGACCAGCACCCGCGCCGGCGTGGCTTCGACCCGATACACCAAGCCAAGGTCGACGATGTTCATGCCCACTTCGGGATCGATCACCTGACGCAGGATGTCGCGGATCGCGGCTTCGTCGGGCGGGGTTGAAACGCTTGTGTTCTTCATGGCAGCTTTAAAGCTGTAAAATGAATACAGCTTTATTCTAGTACGATCTTTTTCATAAAGCAATATACAAAATACAGCTTATGACCGCTGAGGTATCGCCATGAAACTCACCACATTTTCCGACTACACATTACGTGTTCTGATGTTCCTCGCACTCAATCGCGATCGGCTCGCCACGATTCCCGAAATCGCCGCGGCCTACGAGATTTCCGAGAACCACCTGATGAAAGTCGTGCATCAACTGGCGCGAGCCGGGGTGATCGAATCGGTGCGTGGCAAGGGCGGCGGCATCCGCTTGGCGCGTGAGCCGGAAGCAATCCGGCTGGGTGAAATCGTCCGCAGCAGCGAAGGCAGCGCGCCGATTGTCGAATGCCTCTCGGAGGATGCGTCAGCGTGCTGCATTGCGCCGGCCTGCCGGCTCACCGCAATCCTGGTCAGTGCCTTCGACGCGCTATACGCGGCCCTGGACGAGTACACAGTGGCTGATCTGGTGCGCTCACCAAGAAGTTTAAACGCGATACTGGTGCGCAGCTAACAAGTCCGCTTTGCACGTTGACTGAATTGCACCGCAGCATTGGTTTTCAAGTCAATGCCTTATCATGAGCCGCATCGATTGACGCGAAGGAGGCAGGGGTGGCGGAATATCCGAGTTTGACGTTTTCGGAAAATGAAGGGCGTTTACTCGTCGCGATTCGACCGGGTTCGGAACGCCCCCCCCTCGACGTGGATACTCTGCGTAATCTGATCAAACAGGCGGGGTATGGCGACTGGTTCATTCTGGAAGACGCTTTGGACAAACTGGTGGGGTGTTACAACCTGCCCAATAGCGAGGATGAACTGCCGCTGGCCGAACGTCGTGATGGCAGCTTCACCCTCGAGATACCAGAAGACGCCATGTTCGCCTGGGTCGACTTTGCCCCCGCTTACGGCGGCCGGGCGGTAACGCACTCGGATATTTTCATGGCCCTTGAGTCGGCCGGCGTCACCTATGGTGTCGATCCACTGGCCGTGGAAGCGCTATGCAGCAGTACTGTCGCCGAGCGGCGGGCAGTGGCAAAGGGCGAGCCCGCGGAAAACGGACGGGACACGGTTTTTGAACAATTGGTTGCCGATGCACGCGACAGGGTTCCCCAGGTCGACGAACACGGGCTGATCGACTATCGAGAATTGGGTGCGATTCCAATGGTGGTGGCCGAACAGGAATTGATGCGTCGGATTCCTCCAACCATGGGGAGCAATGGGCGCAACGTGCATGGCGGGATTGTCGAACCGGTGCCTGGAAAAATAGAAGAGTTTGTTGAAAATCTTGTGGGCGCCTATGTCGCAAAAGACGACCCAAATCTTTTACGCGCCACGTTCAACGGACAGCCAATCCGCTGTGGCAATGGGGTCATGGTTGAGCAAATATTGCATGCTCGAAATGTCGACATTGCTTCCGGCAACATTTCATTTGATGGCACGGTTCATGTTGACGGTGAAGTTTCACCGGGCATGAAGGTGCACGCCACTGGAGACATTATCGTTACCGGCCTGGTTGACGGCGCCGAACTGGAAGCGGGAGGTGACATTCACATTGCCGGAGGTGTAATTGCGCAGGCCCGGGTGCGGGCCGGGGGTTCTGTCGCTGCACGGTTCGTTGAAAGTGCGCATATCTACTCGGGCACCATGATCGCTATCGATGATGCCGCGCTGCAAAGTGATTTACAGGCGATCAACCAGATTGTCGTTGGTATCAAGTCGACTCAGCGCGGACGTCTGGTTGGTGGATCAGCGCGGGCGATGCTGCTGATAAAGGCGCCGATGGTAGGAGCGGCGAAAGGTGGAAAGACAGATATTCAGCTCGGCGTCAATCCGGTGCTGGAAGCGGAATATCAGGAGCTGCTAAAGCGGATTGAGACACAAAAAGCTGAAGAAGCCAACCTTGAAAAGTTGATCAAACATCTGACAACTCATGGCGACAAGGGCGGCATGCTGGAAAGGGCAAAAGCTTCCTGGCAGAAGGCAATTCAGGCATGGGCTCAAATGATGCCGGAGAAAGAGAGCCTCGAAGACCAATTGGCGCTGATTGGTGGTGCACGGCTTGAAGTGGGTGTCAGCCTATCCGGAGCCGTCGATCTGCATTTCGGCAAAAAATCCATGACTTTGCGCAAAAGCTATGATGCCGGCGTATTCTCACTTCTCGACGAGAAGATTGTCTTTACCGATCCCGGCGGTGTCGTGACCAGCGCCGGTTGATCAAATTGGCGATCTATTCTTTGGGTTCGTGGTGGCGGATCGCGTTGCCGCCGACGTCCTTGGCCTGATACATCGCCCGATCCGCCCAATTGAGTATGTCTTCCGTCGTCGCCTCATGATTGACGAACAGCACGACGCCCAAACTCGAAGTACACCGATATTCAATTGAAACTTCGACGTTGTCTTCTTGCCTTACTTTCAAGACATACGGATCAGCCAAAGCGTTGCGAATTTTTTCGGCAGCAATTCTGGAGAGTGCGAGAGACTCGGTTCTGTCGGAATCCAGCTCACTGAGCACCACGACGAATTCGTCACCGCCAAAGCGCGCTACGGTATCTGTTTCACGCACGCAATGTGTAATACGACGTGCCACCTCTTGCAGCAGCAAGTCGCCCACCCCGTGACCATGCATGTCGTTGAGCGGCTTGAAATTGTCCAGATCAAGAAAGATCAAGCCTCCGTGGCGCCCACTGCGCTTGCTGACAGCCATGGCTTGTTCCAGGCGGTCATCAAGCAGGCGGCGATTGGGAAGCTGGGTTAGCGAATCGTAGAAAGCCAGATTGTGGATCTCATCTTCTTTCTCCATGCGTTCCGTGATGTCGCGCGACACAACCACCACTCTTAGCGGCATCCCCTGGCTGTTCCTGATCAACGTTCCGCAGGATTCCATGCAGCGAATGCTGTTATTCGGCAGTACGAAACGGTAATTCAGTTTGTGGCCTTTGCCTGAACGGATGGTTTCCGCAAATGCGTGTTCGACACGGCTTACATCATCCGGATGAATCTCGGAAAAGGAGTCGGTACCCTTCAAGCCGCCGATGTCGCCAAAAAATCGCGCATATGAGGGACTGTTGTAGAGTCGTCTGCCCTTCAAATCAAGCACGGCAATAAAGTCGTCCACGCTTTCGGCAATCAAGCGGAAGAACTCCTCCTTGGAGCGCAAGGCTTCCATGAGCAGATTGCGTTCGGTAACGTCTGTCAGGGTGATGTGAACGGTGCCAGGTTGGTTTGGCTTTAGCAGACGCAGGCTATCCAAACGGACTTGAATTGGGGACTCATCGTTGCGCTTCAGAGCCAGTTCACAATTCAGCTTTTCGTCCTGCCTGAGTGTGCTGGCGAAATGCGCGTTCCAGCGAAAAGCGTCGTTGGCCACGACAAAATTCGAGAATTGCCGGTTCATCAGCTCGTTGCGGGGAACCCCCAGCAGTTCTGCGGCTGTGAGGTTGATACTTGTGATCAAGCCCTGGTCGGTCAGGGTGAGATAACCGACCGGGGCAAATTCGAAAAATTCGACAAAGCGGTCGCGGGATTCTTCAAGTGCGATCTGTGCATTTCGCAGTGATTCGTTTTGCATCTCCAGCTCGATTTGATGTACCTGCAGTTCATGCAGCAACTCTTCGCCCGTGAGCGAGGACATCGCACCAGATCTCGGTATTGAGGTACCCGCGACCCGCTTCTCTGCCGCGGATCTCAACAGCAGACTGTTCGGTTTTGATTCTTTGGCTGCATTCATCGGCATCCCCCGGGGGCGACGTGCTGACTGGCTTGGCGTGTCCAGCTACAGATACCGGTTGCGGCACAATTCGCTGGATTTGTGCTCGCAACGGTCTCGCCCGGCCTTTATGCTCTCTTGAGGGCTAAATAATGTCAAGAGCAACCGACAGAGCAACCGACAGAGCAACCGACAGAGCAACCGATATTGAGGCCTCGCCGCTTTGGTTTTCAAATTCCTGCATCATAAATAGGGCTAATTAGAAAAACTTTGGGAGCGACAATTCCTGGAACCGCTTTCTGAAAATGCCGATTCTGTCACGGGTGCAGAGAGGGACTCAGACCGTGGCCGCCTTGAAACTGCTGCACTCGATGATGTCGCGAAAAATGCGTATCAATCCAGGGTCATGCTTATGGCCGGTCTCGCTCTCCAGCACGTCCATAATTTCTGTGTGCGATCGCGCCCGGTGGTGGGACCTCGTTTCGGCCATTGCGTCATAGCTATCAGCGATGCCGATAATTCGCGAGTAGATCGGGATTTTCTCGCCCGCCATGTTGTAGGGATAACCACTGCCATCGTAATGCTCGTGGTGGCAGCGAATGGCCGTCGCAGCTTGTTGTGAGCCCTCCAATTCAATGGCTTCAACTATTTTTGAGCCGATCTCCGTATGGCGTTTCATTTCCACCCATTCGAGTTCGTCGAGTTTCGTTGGCTTTAGCAGGATGGCGTCGCGGATTCCGATTTTGCCCACATCATGAAAAGTCGCCGCGATTTTTAGAATGCCCAATTCCTCGCCCGATAACCCCAAACTGGTTCCAATTTCTTCAGCGAGACCGGCAACGCGTTCTGAATGAAGTCGCGTCGACGCATCCCGGTAACCAAGCGCGGCTGACAGCGCCTTGGTGTACTTGTGCAAAATCTTGAACATCGGGTCATCGAATTGCATGCTGGTGACTCCTGAAATCGGCCTATCTGTTTAAACGTCTCAATTGCCTGGCGGTACCATTTTTGGAATGCCCTTACCAGTTGGCCAATGGAAACAGGAAGCTTGTGCTCATTCCGGCGAAAGACCGTTGCTCGGTGAAGCAACACCACTCGCTGGTTTCACGTCGTCGACAACGGCACTAAGGTCGAGTGTTCGCATTGCGTCCACTGCTACTTCCCACGCACCCTCCTGACACAGGCCGGAAATCTGTGCCTGCTCATAGCCATCCAGTGCCACTCTTACGCAAGCATTACGAACGATGCAGGCAATTTCCAGGGATTCAGTCACGACAGATGCTCCTTGACAAGATCGCCCATTGTCCCGGGTATTTCGTTGATTCTGCAATTACGGCAGTAGGCCGCTAAACTTTAGGTCTCAAGTTCGCCGGTTGGGTTCTCGCTCTTTTTCTTGCCTTTTTGCCACTTCTTTGTGCGGCTAGAGTGCTGGCACCAGACTCGCCGTTGAAGCCAGTGACTTGCTCCACTTTGGGCAGGAGTGCATGTACTATTTCGCCAATTGGCCTGTGTCCGAGACTATTGGAGTTGCAATATGAATGTTTCAAACCCAATCCCGGCGACGGATGAAGAGGGCTACCTGATTGACCCGGCAGACTGGAGCGACCAGGTTGCATTGGCTTTTGCCCAGCATGAGGACATTTCCTTGACCCAGGACCACTGGGAAGCGATTCGTTTCATGCGTGACTATTACCAGGAGCATCAAGTCATTCCCGACGTACGTCACGTGGTCAAGCATCTGTCAGGCCGTTTTGGAGCCGCGGCGCGCAACATGATGTTCGAGCTGTTTCCTTACGGCTACGTCAAGCAGGCCTGCAAGATCGCCGGTATGAAACGCCCGCGCGGCTGGAGTACCGGCTAAACAACGTTCGCGCCAATAGAAGTGGGCAGGGACCCGGTCAGCGCGCGAGCAGGAGAAACAGCAGGAACAGATTCACTACCAGCGACACCACCACCAGCAACTTCAAGCCCAATGTTGGGTCGCGCTGCAGCAGCGGCGTTCGGCGCGCGACGCGCAGCGGACTCTGGGCGCCGCGATCCAGCGCGAGCAGAAACTCCTCCACAGTTTCAAAGCGGTTGGCCGGATCGCGGGCGACGGCCTTGAGCATTACTGATTCGAGCCAGTCGGGAATGTCCGGCCGGTAACGCGTGGGCGGCAGGGGATCGCCGAAGCGCGGGCTTTGGAAAGGCTCAATCTCGCCGTAGGGATACTTGCGGGTCAGCAGGTGGTAGAGCGTGGCGCCGACGGCATAGAGGTCGCTGATTTCGTTTGCCGGGGTGCCGGCAAAAAGTTCTGGCGCCATGTAGGACGGGGTTCCCGGGTTGTTGATTTCGTTAAATCTCTCGGCAGCATCCTGGCCGTCAGAAGCTGCTACACCGAGATCGAGCAAGCGCAGGCGACCGTCGGCACCGAGGTGAAGATTATCCGGCTTGATATCGCGATGCACGATGGCAAGCCGGTGCAGTGCCGCGAGGCCTTTGAGGGCGCGGGTGATCAGATCTGCGGCCTCGACCGGTGTGAAACGGCGGCCCTGTTCGAGATGGCGGGCGAGGGTCGCGCCGGCATGCCAGCTCATCAAATAGTAAAGGTGCGCACGCTGCGGCCAGGCCACAATCTGCGGAAAGTCGGCGCTGGCAACACGGCGCGCCAGCCATTCCTCGTGCGCCAGCGCAGCGGTATCGGCCTCGTCGGCATCGGAGCGCAGCGTCTTGAGCACGAAATCCTGCCTGCTGGCGATGGCGCGGACGCGATAGAGCAGGGTGACGCGCGATTCGTGCAGCACCTCGACCACTTCGAGATCATCAAGTATCTGTGCTGGTTTGAGCCGAGGCGGCAAGGGCAAGGCCTTGACTCGAGCCAGGGTGTCGCGCAGCCCGTCGGCCGGCAGTTCGAGAATGCGTACCACCAGAGCGGTGCAATTGTCCTGCGCACCGCTGTCGACGGCGGCATTGGCAAGCTTGGTGGCAATGTCATCGGCAGTGTCGTTTCCGGCCAGCAATCGGGCCAGACGCGTGTCGCCCAACGCCGCCCATACGCCATCGCTGACCAGCAAAAAGACGTCGCCCTCTTCGAGTTCGCCATCGGCATAGTCGACGGCGAGTACGGCGTCCAGTCCGACCGCGCGTGAAAGCACATTCCTGAGCTCGGGATGCTCCCATACGTGATCGCTGGTGAGCCGGGTCAACTCACCTCGGCGCAGCCTGTAGATGCGCGTGTCGCCGACATGGGCAACGACGTAGCGTCGGCCGCGCAGAACCAGGGCCGACAGCGTGGTGGCCATGCCGGCAGTTTCGCGCGCGCGCCGGCTATGGGCGTGCAGCCAGCGGTTAAGGGCTCCGATGACTTTGTCCAGCGCCTGCGGCACGCTCCAGGTGTCGGGCGTAGCGTAGTAGTCTGAGAGCAGGCTGCGCACACAGTATTCCGATGCTTTGCGGCCGTTGGCGTGGCCGCCGACGCCATCCGCGACCGCCACAAGAATGCCCTTGTTCTCCAGTTCTGCACCTTCCGGAGTGACCGCAGCGCAGTAGTCTTCGTTGCTGGGACGCGGGCCGGGCAACGAAGCGTGGCCGAGGTCGACACGGGGCGTGGAAGGTGTTTTGAGCATTTTCACTCGGGCAGCTTAGCGCGAAATAGAACACCGATAAAAATCGTCATTCCGGCGGCTTGGCATGGCTTGATATCCGCTTCCGGGGGATGCAATGCCGGAATGACAATGAGTTCTCAAATCTTGGCGGCGGTCAGATGAGATGCGCCCCAGGTTGTGCGCCAGCGTGTCTTGACACCGGTCAGTCCGACCAGGGCCAGCACCGCGAGCGCGGCGAAGATCAGAAAGCCGGCCTGGTAGCTGCCCGTCATTTGTTTCGAGTAACCCAAGCTCGACGCCAGGTAGAAGCCACCGATCCCGCCGGCCATGCCGACCAGGCCGGTCATGACGCCAATCTCCTTGCGAAAGCGCTGCGGCACCAGTTGGAACACCGCTCCGTTGCCCATCCCCAGGCAGAGCATGGCACCGACGAAACCGGCCAGCGCCAGCCAGGCGCTGGGCAGGCCGAAGCTGACAAGGCCGAGGAAGCCCGCCGCGCCTAGGTACATCACGGAGAGCGACTTGACGCCGCCGACGCGGTCGGCGACGTTGCCGCCTATCGGCCGCACCAGTGAACCGGCGAAGACGCAGGCGGCGGTGAAGAAGCCGGCTGTCTTGGCATCCAGCCCGTACTGCGTGTTGAAGTAGATGGTCAAGGACGAGGCCAGGCCGACGAAGCCGCCGAAGGTGACCGAGTAGAAGAACATGAACCACCAGGCGTCCTTGTCCTTCAGCACGGTGAAGTATTCGACGAGCGACTTTGGTGCTGGGCATTCCGGCGCATCCCTTGCCATCAGCAGATAAAGAACGAAGACGATGCCTAGCGGAATCAGGGCGATGCCGAAGACGTTGTTCCAGCCGAAGGCGATGGCCAGGCTGGGCGCGATCAGCGCCGCCAGGGCGGTGCCGGAATTGCCGGCGCCGGCGATGCCCAATGCCGTGCCCTGGTGCTGGGGCGGATACCAGCGCGAGGCCAGCGGCAACGCGGCGGCAAACGAAGCGCCGGCGACGCCGAGGAAGAGGCCCAGGATCAGCGTCTGCTCGTAGCTGTGGATGCCGTGCTGCCAGGCGACGAACAGCGCGACCATGACGATGACCTGGCCGATGGTGCCGGCCGTCTTGGGCTTGAACTGGTCGACCATCACTCCCATGACGATGCGCAGCAGCGCGCCTGCCAGAACGGGAGTCGCCACCATCAGGCCCTTTTGCGCATGGGTCAGTTGCAGGTCGGCGGCGATCTGTACGCCGAGCGGGCCGAGAATCACCCAGACCATGAAGGCAAGATCGAAGTAGAGAAAGGCCGCGATCAGCGTGGGCGTGTGACCGGCCTTGAGGAAAGCGCTCTTGAACATGGTGAAGCTCCTGCAGGATTGAGATGCAGGAGCTGCTGCAAAGCCCGTGCCACTCGATGCGAAATCCGCGGCAACAAGGGCTGCGACGGGATCGCCCGCCAGTATTCGCATGTCTCGGTGGCAAACGAGCGGGCTTTCCATGCACGCCAATGGTGCGATGCAATAGGTACATGAGTCGATCTGGTGCGCGGCTACCGCCGCGTGGCGGTTTTTCCCGCTGAAAGCGCTGTTTCTGGCTATGGCACACGCCTTGCTCTTACAGAAACAAATCCAATGATCTTGGCAAAGGGTGTCAGATGAAAAAGCAGAAACTGGTAGTCGTCGGCAACGGCATGGCCGGCATCCGTGCCGTCGAGGAGTTGCTGAAGCTTGCGCCCGATCTTTATGACATTACCGTGTTCGGCGCCGAGCCGCATCCCAACTACAACCGCATCCTGCTCTCGCCGGTGCTGGCGGGAGAGATGACGATCAAGGACATCATCCTCAATCCGCTGCGCTGGTATGCCGACAACGGCGTACGTTTGCATGTCGGCAAGACAGTGACCAGGATTGATCGCACCGCGCGCAAGGTGATCGCCGACGACGGCACCGAGGAGGAGTACGACCGCCTGCTGCTCGCCACCGGTTCGACACCCTTCATGCTGCCGGTGCCCGGCAACGATCTGCCGGGAGTGATCAGCTATCGCGACATCAAGGACACCGACGAGATGATCGCCACCGCCGCGACTCACAAGCACGCGGTGGTCATCGGCGGCGGCCTGCTCGGACTGGAGGCGGCCAACGGTCTCAAGTTGCGCGGCATGGACGTCACCGTGGTGCATCTGATGCCGTGGCTGATGGAGCGGCAACTGGACAAACCCGCGGCCGACATGCTGAAGGCTTCGCTGGAGGCGCGTGGCCTCAAGTTCCTGTTGGAGAGGCAGACCGAGGCGCTGATCCGCAGTGCAGGTGACACAAATGCCGGAAGGGTTGCCGCGCTGCGTTTCAAGGACGGCCTCGAAATTCCCGCCGACCTTGTCGTGATGGCGGCAGGCATCCGTCCCAACACCGCATTGGCCGAGTCGGCGAAGATCTACTGCAATCGCGGCATCGTGGTGAACGACACCATGCAGACCTACGATCCGCGCATCTACGCGGTGGGCGAATGCGTTGCGCATCGCGGCATCGCCTACGGCCTGGTGGCGCCGCTGTTCGAGCAGGCCAAGGTCTGCGCCAATCATCTGGCGAACTTCGGCATCGCGCGCTACACCGGCTCGGTGACGTCGACCAAGCTCAAGGTCACCGGCATCGATCTGTTCTCTGCCGGCAACTTCATGGGTGGCGAAGATACAGACGAGATCGTGCTGAACGACCCGTCGGGTGGCGTGTACAAGAAGCTGGTGGTGAAAAACGACACCCTGGTCGGCGCCGTGCTGTATGGCGACACGGCCGACGGTGCCTGGTATTTCCAGCTGGTCAAGGACGGCCAGAACATCCACGAGATCCGCGACCATCTGATGTTCGGCGCATCTCCCCACCTCGGTCATGTCGGCGACGTCGGTCATGCCGGCGTTTCGAAGGCGGCTGCGATGTCGGACGAGGCCGAGGTCTGTGGTTGCAATGGAGTATGCAAGGGCGACATCGTCAAGGCGATCAAAAGCAACGGACTGTTCACGCTGGAAGACGTGCGCAAGCACACCAAGGCGTCGAGTTCCTGCGGCTCCTGTACCGGGCTGGTCGAGCAGATTCTGGCCTCGACCGTGGGCGGCGCCTATACGCCTTCAGAGTCGAAAGACAAACCGATGTGCGGCTGCACCGACCATTCGCACGGCGTGGTGCGGCAGACCATCCGCGAGCGGCACCTCGTCACCATCCCCGACGCGATGCATTACATGGAATGGAAGACTCCCGGTGGCTGCGCGTCCTGCCGGCCGGCGCTCAACTACTACCTGATCTCGACCTGGCCGGGCGAGGCGAAAGACGATCCGCAGTCGCGCTTCATCAACGAACGCGCGCACGCCAACATCCAGAAGGACGGTAGCTATTCGGTGGTGCCGCGTATGTGGGGCGGGCTGACCACGCCTGCCGAGCTGCGTGCCATCGCCGACGTCGCCGAAAAATATCAGGTGCCGACGGTGAAAATGACCGGCGGCGCACGAGTCGATCTGCTGGGTATCAAGAAGGAAGACCTGCCCAGGGTCTGGGCCGATCTCGGCGCCGCCGGCATGGTTTCCGGCCACGCCTACGGCAAGAGCATCCGCACGGTAAAAACCTGTGTCGGCGCCGAGCACTGCCGCTTCGGTACGCAGCGCTCGATGAGCATGGGCGTCAAGCTGGAGAAGATGCTGTTCGGCATGTGGAGCCCGCACAAGGTCAAGCTGGCGGTGTCCGGCTGCCCGCGCAATTGTGCCGAGGCCGGTATCAAGGACATCGGCGTGATCGGCGTCGATTCCGGCTATGAACTTTACGTGGCGGGCAACGGCGGCATCAAGACCGAAGTCGCGCAGTTCCTGTGCAAGGTAGGCAGCGATGACGAAGTCAAGGAATACTCGGGCGCCTTCCTCCAGCTCTATCGCGAGGAGGGCTTCTATCTCGAGCGCACCTGCCACTATGTAGCCCGCGTCGGTCTCGACCATGTCAAGGCGGCGGTGGTGAATGATCCGGTCAAGCGCAAGGACTTGTACCAGCGCCTGCTGTTCGCGTTGCAGGACTACGAAGACCCGTGGCAGGCCGCGGTGCAGACGCCGGCCGTGCGCCGCGAGTACGAAGTCATCCAGATCAGGGAAGTTCCGGCGGAGGTGGTGTGATGAGCGATTGGATCAAGGTGTGTGCGTTGGAGGACATCGCAGCGCAAGGCAGTCGTGTGGTGGCATCGAGTCAGGGCGACATCGCCATCTTCCGTACCGCCGACGACAGCGTCTTCGGTCTCCACGACAAGTGCCCGCACAAGGGCGGGCCGCTGTCGCAGGGTATCGTGCATGGTGAGACCGTGACCTGCCCGCTGCACGGCTTCAAGATCGGACTCAAGGATGGTGAGGCCGTCGCGCCGGACAAGGGTTGCGCCCGGACCTTCGCCGTGAAGGCCGAAGATGGCAATGTGTGGCTGCAACTCGACACCTGGCCACGCAGCTAGCCGTATTGCCAGCGCCGACTTTTAGGCAGCCGTATCACCAGCGCCGAGTTTTTATGAACCCGAAAATCGAAATCAGCCACAGAGGACACAGAGTTCAC
>JAIPCF010000090.1 GCA_021738385.1 Sulfuritalea sp.
CATCGACAAAGCGTCGAATCCGGCGCAAGCGTCCACCGGTCTGTGTATCGTCGCCAGTATCAACCATAGTAATGTTCCACGGTTCGGACGGGTTCTGATGCAGATCGACCCGGTTTTGCGCGAGATTGATGGTCACGTCGGAATTGTGCAGCGCCAGATTGGAGAAGTACTCCTTCACCATGTAGCCCTTGTAGCCGAGGCAGATTACAAAGTCAGTGATGCCGAAGTGCGCGTAGCCTTTCATGATGTGCCAAAGGATTGGCTTGCCGCCGATTTCCACCATCGGTTTCGGGCGAAGCACGGTCTCTTCAGCCAGACGTGTTCCTAGACCTCCTGCGAGTATCACTGCTTTCATCGGGGTGGGGCGTTTCGATCCTGATCAGGGTTTGGCGGAATGTTATCAGAGCGGTCAATAAGGGTTTTCCCTCAGGCCAAAAACAATCCCCTTATCGCCAAATAGAAATATTCACATTGGCGTGAGTAGGGAATTTGTTAGCCTTCGATCTTCTACGAATAACCACTTATTTGGGAGGCTCGGCATGGCGTTGGTCAATCCGCACGGCGGTGGCAGTCTGCGACCCTTATTGCTGGAAGGCGAGGCGCTGACGGCAGAACTGGTGCGGGCCGCGTCCTTGCCGAGGGTAAAGGTCAGTTCGCGCGAAAAGGGCGACATCATCATGTTGGGGATCGGCGGATTCACGCCGCTCGATGGCTTCATGAGCCATACCGACTGGCAAGGTGTCTGCGATGGCATGAAGCTGGCCAACGGTCTTTTTTGGCCGATTCCGATCACCTTGTCCACCGACGAAGTCATCGCCGACGGCATCAAGACGGGCAGCGATATCGCCTTGGTTGATCCCGAAAATGGCGAAATTCTCGCCACCATGAAAGTGACCGAGAAGTACGCGATAGACAAGGCGCATGAGTGCGCCACAGTATTCAAGACCACCGATGTCGAGCATCCCGGTGTCAAGATGGTCATGGAGCAGGGCGACATCAACCTTGCCGGTTCGGTCAAGGTGCTCTCCCAGGGTGGGTTCCCTGAACAATACGGTGAGCTTTTCATGTCGCCCAAGGAAACCCGTGCAAAGTTCGAGGCGATGGGCTGGACCAAGGTTGCGGCCTTCCAGACGCGCAACCCGATGCACCGCTCGCATGAGTATCTGGCCAAGATTGCCATTGAAACTTGCGACGGCGTGCTGATCCACTCACTGCTCGGTAATCTGAAGCCTGGCGACATTCCCGCTGATGTGCGCTCCGAGGCGATCTCCACTTTGGCTGAACACTATTTCGTCGAGAACACCGTATTGCAGGCGGGCTATCCACTCGACATGCGCTATGCCGGACCGCGCGAAGCGCTGCTGCATGCGTTGTTCCGCCAGAACTACGGATGCTCGCACCTGATCGTCGGTCGTGATCATGCTGGCGTCGGCAGCTACTACGGCCCTTTCGATGCGCATCATATTTTCGACGAGTTGCCCAAAGGTTCGCTGGAAACGCTGCCGCTCAAGATCGACTGGACCTTCTGGTGCTACAAGTGCGGCGGCATGGCTTCAGCGCGTACCTGCCCACACGGTGAGGCGGATCGTCTGTTGCTGTCTGGTACCAAGCTGCGCAAGATGTTGTCCGAGGATGGGGAAGTCCCCGCCGAGTTTTCTCGCGCGGAAGTTCTCGAAGTATTGCGCGCCTACTACGCCAGCATTGCCGAACACGACAAGGTTGAGGTCAAGTTGTCCGGCCACTCGGCTCGCTGACAGGTAATTATTGTTGCATTCCACGTTTTTTTGATGATCCACATCGTAACCAAGGAGTAGAAACCAAATGCCAACCTTTGTTCGTACCGAGAAGTGTGATGGCTGCAAAGGGCAGGACAAGACTGCCTGTATGTACATCTGCCCGCACAATCTGATGAAGCTGGACAAGGACGGTTCTGAAACCGGCCATGCCATGAAAGCCTTCAACCAGGAACCGGAACAGTGCTGGGAGTGCTACTCCTGCGTCAAGATCTGCCCGCAGGGCGCCATCGAATGCCGTCACTATGCCGACATCGTGCCGCTGGGCGGTTCGGTGCAGCCTCTGCGCGGTTCCGACTCCATCATGTGGACCATCAAGTTCCGCAATGGCACGCTGAAGCGCTTCAAGTTCCCGATCCGCACCACGGCTGAAGGTTCGATCGACTGCTACGGCGGCAAGCCGATGCCCAAGATGTCCGAACTCACCGTTGATGGCGTGTACACCAAAGCCATGATGGGTGGCTTCCGCGCCGGCAATCCGGCTGAACTGATCCGCAAATAATTGACCAATCGAGGAACCAAAAATGGCTGGAACATTTGAAGCACCGGAAGTTGTCCACGAAGAACTGGACATTCTGCTGATCGGCGGCGGCATGGCCTGCTGTGGTACGGCTTATGAAATGATGCGTTGGGCCGAAGCCCTCAAGGCCGAGACCGGCAAGGAACTCAAGATCAAACTGGTCGACAAAGCCGCGATGGATCGCTCGGGCGCTGTCGCGCAGGGCTTGTCTGCGATCAACACCTACATCGGCGACAAGCAGGACCCCGCCGACTACACGCGCATGGTCTCCAACGACCTGATGGGCATTACCCGCGATGACCTGGCCTATGACGTGGGCCGCAACGTGGATGATTCCGTGCATCTGTTCGAAGAGTGGGGCCTGCCGATCTGGAAGACCGACGCCGACGGCGTGCGTCACGACGGCGCCGAAGCGCAAAAGGAAGGTCTGCCGGCTCTGAAGGACGGCGGTCAGCCGGTGCGTTCGGGCAAGTGGCAGATCATGATCAACGGCGAGTCCTACAAGTGGATTGTTGCCGAAGCCGCCAAGAAGGCGCTCGGCCTCGACCGCATCGAAGAGCGCGTTTTCATCGTGCATCTGATCAACGACAAGAACGATCCGACCCGCATCGCTGGCGCCGCCGGTTTCTCGGTGCGCGAGAACAAGATCTACATCTACAAGGCCAAGGCCGTGATGCTGGCCGCCGGCGGCTGCGTCAACCTGTTCCGCCCGCGTTCGGTGGGCGAGGGTTCGGGCCGTGCCTGGTACCCGGTGTGGAACGCCGGTTCGACCTACGCCATGGCTGCCGAAGCCGGCGCCGAGATGACCATGATGGAAAACCGTTTCGTGCCGACCCGTTTCAAGGACGGATACGGCCCGGTAGGTGCCTGGTTCCTGCTGTTCAAGGCCAAGGCCACCAATGCCTACGGTGAAGACTACATGACCAAGAACAAGGCCATGCTGGACGACTATCCTCCCTATGGGCAGGCTGCCGTTCCCGCCTCCTGTCTGCGTAACCACCTGATGCTGAAGGAAATGAAGGAAGGTCGCGGCCCGATCTACATGGACACCGTTACCGCCCTGGCCAAGCTGGCCGAGACCCTGACACCGAAAGAAGTGAAGCACCTCGAAGCCGAAGCCTGGGAAGACTTCCTCGACATGTGTATCGGCCAGTGCGGCATCTGGGTTGGCGAGAACGTCGACCCGCGCGAGAAGAATTCCGAGCTGATGCCGACCGAGCCCTACCTGCTGGGTTCGCACTCCGGTTGCTGCGGCATCTGGGTTTCGGGCCCGACCGACGTCGGCGCGCCGACCGATGAAGAGTACGATGGTATCCCTGCACATCTGCCCAAGGGCTGGAACTGGGGTTATCGTTCGATGACCACGGTCAAGGGATTGTTCACCGCCGGCGACGGTGTGGGCGCTTCTGGCCACAAGTTCTCGTCCGGTTCGCATACCGAAGGCCGCCTGGCCGCGAAGTCGATGATCAAGTACGTGCTCGACAATCCCGATTACGCACTTGAATTTGACGAGACGAGCGAGCAGATTGCCGAAACCATCTGGCGTCCGGTGCGTACCTTCCTCGAGCACAAGGACTACACCACGGCGATTGATATCAACCCGAATTACATCACGCCGAAGATGCTGCAGATGCGTTTGCAGAAGATCATGGACGAGTACGTTGCCGGTGTTGCGACCTACTACAACACCAACGAAAAGATGTTGGCAGTTGCGGAAGAGAAACTCGAGATGCTGAAGGAAGACTCACTCAAGCTACGCGCCAAAGATCTGCACGAGTTGCTGCGCGCCTGGGAAAACTACCATCGCATCCTGACCGCCGAAGCTCACATGAAGCACATCCAGTTCCGCGAAGAGAGCCGTTACCCCGGCTTCTACTATCGCACCGACAAGAACTTCGTCGACGAAGAAAACTGGCATTGTTTCGTGAATTCGATCTACGACAAGCATTCCAAGAAGTGGACCTGTTTCAAGCGCAAGCACGTCGATCTGGTCGACAAGTCCAAGCTGTTCAAGGCCGCAGCTCCGCACTAATCGCCCTGACAGCGGTAACATGGCAGGCCGGAAGCCGTGAGGCTCCCGGCCTGTTTTATTATGTCCGCCGCGTCCCGTCGCGGACGATATCCTCTGGCAGGATTCCAGGGGTTGTCAGCTCCGGCAATTGAAAGGTCTTTCATGTCCCAGCCCAATATCCCGTTTCCGCAAAGTCCCGTCCTTCCAACCATGGTGGACGAGAAGTACGTCATCCAGTTCTCGTGCCACAAGGGCATCAGCTGCTGGAACGCGTGCTGTTCGAACATTGATATATCACTGACGCCGTATGACGTACTGCGGATGAAAACTCACCTGGGAATCAGTTCCACCGAGTTTCTCAAGGAGTACACGTTGCCCTATGAAATGGACAAGGACAGCATCGCTGGCGTCAAGTTGCGCGCGGTGGAGAACGGCAGTGCCTGCCGTTTCATGAAGCCGGAGGGCTGCGGCATCTATGAAGACCGGCCGACCGCCTGCCGCTATTACCCGGTGGCGCTGCTTTCCATGCGCAAACAGGACGAATACGTCGATCGCGACTCCTACGCTATCGTCAAGGAAGATCACTGCAAGGGCCACGAAGTCGATCGCCGTATCACCATCGCCGACTATCGTGAAGAGCAGGGCCTGCCGCAGTACGACGAACTCGCGCGTGGCTGGCGCCAGCTGGTGCTGAAGAAGAAGTCTTCCGGGGCGACCATCGGCAAGCCGACCCTGCGCAGCCGACAGCTATTCTTCATGGCCTGCTACGACATCGACCGTTTCCGTGAATTTGTCAGCGCCGAGTCCTTCGGCAAATTGTTTGATTTGCCGCCGTCAGAGAAAGAAGCGATGTTGGCTGACGATGTAGCCTTGCTACAGTTTGCCTTCCGCTTCCTGCGCCAGGTGCTGTTCGGCGAAGAGAGCATTTCCCTCAATGCCGAGGCGGCCCAGGAGCGACTGGTGAAGGTGCAGGAAAAGCGCCTGATCGAAGAGCGCGAAGCCGCCAAGAAGCGTGCGCTGGAGGCTGAATCGGATATGGTGGAGGATGACGAGTAGGTCGCAAGCCTGATTTTTGAGCGCGTTTCGGCGACAGTTCAGGACGCGCGACCCGATTTTCAAGAGGACTTTTGGACTGACAATAGCCAAAAACCGACTGTAAGCTTTTTTTACACCTCTTTGACTTCTGCGTTGCAAGGCGAGTTTCTGACGCAAAATAGCGACCGTTGACAGTTATTTCCGGACCGTACTGATGCAAGGGATTCAAAAAGTTAATGTCGCTTCTGGAATCTTTTGGGTAGATATCCCGGAGGCAGGCCTGCATATCCTTTGCGGATGTCCGGCGGACGCCGTCAAACATCTGGCAAAGCGCGGACTTATCGTGCCCAGCGAAGTCAATGGCGTGGCATGCGAGACCGGGCCCAACGCGGTCCTGCTGTCGGATCACCCGCTGCAAAACGGAGAATTTGCCAACCTGGCCGAATTCCCGGTGTTGCAAATGCTCTACAAGCAGGGCCTGATCATTCCCGGGCACCCCAACAATACTGGACGCAAGCCGATGCTGATCGGCTCGACCGAACAGGTCGATTCCCAGATGCGCTATATCTACCGCGGCAACTACGGACTGGTGTCGCAGGAAGAAATTACCCAGGCTGGCGCGTCTCCCGAACAGGCGAAAGCGAAGATGCGCCTGAAACTGCGCTTTGCCTTTGGCCGTATTCGACCGACCGGCGACTTTCTCGATACCCGATATCTCGGTGAGGAACCTTTGGAACTGGATGAAGGCGTGGGCTTGCGCCGGTTGCGGCCAAACGTGTTTGAATTCAGTTTCCGCGGTGAAACGGTAACGGTAGACATCAATCTTCAGCCTGGTGAAAGCTATCAATGTGCTTACACACTGGGTTATCACCGATTCAAGCCGGAATACTTTTCCGTGATTCATTCGGGAGAAGGTGACGGCTGGGATATCAATCGCCCCTGCATGTCGAGCATCCTCGTTCATCAAGGAGGTGTCTATCTGATTGATGCCGGACCACGGCTGGCGGACACCATGACGGCGCTGGGCATCAGTATCGACCAGGTCGATGGCATTTTCCATACCCATGCGCACGATGATCATTTCGCCGGTCTGACGGCGCTGATGCGCGCGGGTCGGCGCATCCGCTATTTTGCAACATCGTTGGTGCGGGCCTCGACGGCAAAGAAGCTGGCCGCCCTGCTGGGTGTAGAGGAAGAACGTTTCGAGGACTATTTCGAGGTTTGCGATCTGGCGGACGATTCCTGGAACGACGTCGAGGGACTGGAAGTGATGCCGATTACCTCACCGCATCCGGTTGAAGCCAATGTCATGGTGTTTCGCACCCTGTGGGGTGATGGCTATCGCAGTTACGCTCACTTTGCCGACATCGTCTCGCTCGACGTGTTGAACGGCATGGTCACTGAAGATGCCGAAGCGCCGGGTCTGGACCGCGGAGCCTACGAGTGTTTTCGCACGGCCTATATGGTGGCCGTCGATCTGAAGAAGATCGATATCGGTGGCGGCATGATCCATGGCGAAGCCCGAGACTTTCGAGTTGATCCCTCAACCCGGCTCCTGCTTGCGCATCGGGCCAGTGAATTGACCCCGGAAGAGAAAGAGATCGGATCCAGCGCAGCATTCGGTAGTGTCGATGTGTTGATAGCGAGCCAGTCCGACGGATTGCGCCACATGGCCTTTGGCTACCTGCAGGCGCATCTGCCCGGCGTGCCATTGCACGATATGCGCATGCTGCTCAACCATCCGATGGAGGAAATCAATCCCGGATCCATTCTCCTCAAGGAAGGCGAATCACCCACCGAAGTGTTGCTACTGGTAAGCGGTCTGGTAGAGAAACTGCGTACCCGTGACAAACTGTTTGCCAGCCTTTCGGTCGGATCCTTGATTGGGGGAAACGCTACGCTGGATAACCGGGAGTCACAGCACACTTACCGTGCAGGTTCCTTCGTGCACCTGATGCGGTTGCCGAAGGGGCTGTTCACAGACGTGGTTCGGCGCAACGGCTTGCTCGAACGAGTGCGTCGCGCCGCCGACTTGAGCGCTTTTCTGAATATGACCAATCTTTTTGGCGATGGTTTTCAAGTTGCCGTATTGGCGCGCATCATCGACACAGCGACAGAAAAGCGCTTCAAGTCGGGCGAAGCCGTGGGCGTCAAAGATCTATCAGTGTTCAATATCATTCGTTCGGGGCAGGTCGAGCGTCTGGTGGGGCGCAGGCGCGTCGACGTCCTCAAGGAGAGCGATTTCTTTGGTGAAGAAGTTGCCGTGTTCAATGGTGAGTGCCTGTATCGAATCCAGGCGATCGAGGAAACCACGGTGGTGCAAATACCTGGTGACGTTCTGCAGGATGTGCCGATTCTGCGCTGGAAACTTTTCGAGAACTGCCAGCTGAGGGCAGCGCGATTCGCGCATGGGTGCGATCGCGCCTCGCGAGTGACCTGGCGAAAAGAACTGTCAATCAATGTGGCGTATATGGATCTGCATCACAAGCAATTGATCGAGATTGCCAACGTGGTTATCGAGAACCTGTATCCGGATGCGGATCGTCCCGCACTGGGCAAAGCCCTGGACGCGCTGATCGACTACACCGGCTATCACTTCACCGCGGAAGAAAAGTTAATGGCGCTGTACGAGTATCCCGCAGCCGATGAGCATTGTTTGAACCATGCTGAATTGATCAAACAAATGACAGTCTACTCAGATCAGGTGCAGCAGGGAGCGGTGCCGGACAAGGACCACTTTTTACACTTCTTCGAGACCTGGCTGTTACGCCACATTGGCGATCAGGATATGGAATACGGCCGATTCCTGAACGCCAAGGGCGTGTATTAAGAAACCACAAACTCACCCCGGCGTGTTCCATGGCGAAACGACCGGGGCCAGGGTGGGGAAAAATCCTCGGTTCGGAGATTCAGGCGGGGCAACAGTGGCCCGATAGACTCGGACTCCGCCCCAAAACTCGGCGCTGATGAGGCCCCTGCTCAGCATGGCGGTCGAGCAGAAAACGCTTTCCTCGCCGCGGCGAATGCTGATACGGCAATTCCGTGCCGTATTGCCAGCGCCGAGTTTTGGGCGGGCCTTACTTGCAGCCGATCAGGCTTGCTTCGAGTACCTGGCTCAAGGTGCTGACTCCAGTTTCGATTTGTTTTCTGTCAAAAGGCGCAAAGCCGAGCACCAGACCGCTTGGCGCCGGTCTGTCGATCGCATAGGCCGACAGTGGTCGGGTTTCAATGCCGGCTGCTACGGCAGCTTGTGCGATTCTTTTGTCATTTGTACCGAAAGGCAGAAGTGCGGCGGCGTCGAGACCCGTGGTGATCGGCAGGACATTAAGTAGCCCATCGAGTTGATGCCTGGCAGCTTTTTCGAGCACGGCCGCCCGTTCTCCATAGAGTGTCCGCATGCTGCGGATGTGGCGGCCGAAGTGCCCTTCTGCAATAAATTCGTGCAGCACAGCCTGCGGCAAGAGCGACATGTGCCGTGCCGTGAGCGAGAGTGCGGCGGCGAAGTGTGCGCTCAGCCATTCGGGCGCCACTACATAAGCCAAACGCAAGGAAGGAAACATGACCTTGCTGAAAGATCCTGCGTAGATGACCCGTTCCTGAGTGTCGAGGCTCTTCAAAGCAGCCAGAGGGCTGCCCGAGTAGCGAAACTCGCTATCGTAGTCGTCCTCGATTACGTAGGCATCGGCTTTTTCCGTCCATTGCAGCAAAGCCAATCGGCGATCCAGCGCCAGCGGCATGCCTAGTGGAGTCTGCCGCCCTGCAGTGACATAGGCCAGTCGGGCGTGTGGAGCGAGTCTGGTACCGGCATCTATGTCCATGCCATGGGTATCGACGGGAACTCCCACTACTTTTGCTCCCGTAGCCGCAAATACTTGCCTGGCTCCGGTATAGCCCGGATCTTCCACCCACACCTCGTCGCCGGGATCGAGCAGCAGACGGGCACACAAATCGAGCGCCTGTTGAACGCTGCCGACGATCAGAATCTGTTCGGCACGGCATTCAATGCGCATCGAATAGCGCAAATGTTCGGCGATGGCCTGGCGTAGCGGCGGGTAGCCGCGCGCATCGCCATCGGCAAGCATGACTCGTTGCGACAGACGTGAGCGACGGGCAGTGATGCGGTTCCACAAGGCGAACGGGAAGGCAGCCAAATCCGGTTGATTGGGGCGAAACGGTCTTGTTTCCTGAGGTCGGCCGCCAATTGCGAAAGGGCTGCTGGCCAGCAGGCCTCCCCGCTGCGACAATCTGCCAACCGCTGCGGGTGCCGGAATGGGTCCCGCATTTTTCGGATTGCGCATTACTGGTAGTTGCCTCGATACGAAGGTGCCTTTGCCGACCGCCCCGACCAGAAATCCTTCGGCAACCAGTTGCTCGAAAACGGCCAGCACCGTGCCCCGCGACACGCCAAGCTGGCGGGCGAAATCCCGAGTGGGTGGGAGGCGCGCGCCCGATGAAATTCTGCCGCCAAGAACGGCCGCGCGAATCTCGCTGTATAGCCAGCTTTGGCGCGGAGTGCCGGGTAAGCGCGGTCCCAGCCCCAGTTCTTTGTCTTCAGCGCGACGCATGAATGCTTCTCCGTAAATGGCCCAATCAATAATAAGAAAATGGCACTACAAATCAGGCCAATCAATGGGCACTATACGCCGACTGAACAACCCGGAGGAAAGACATGGAAACGAATTCTCGCAAGGAACAGGAGGCGTTGATCATGCGTCATCTCGCCGCTGAAAATGCGCATCGATTGGACGAAACGCTGGCCACCCTGCACCCGGAATGCGTCTTCGAAGACGTGGCCATGGGCCGCAGCTTCCACGGCCATGCCGGCGCTGCCGAGTATTACCGGATGTGGTGGGAGGGTCTGCGCATAGTCGTCACACCGGAAAGCAGTGATCGAAGAATGTGGACCGACGATGGCGCCTATGTCGCCGAGACCCGCTTTACCGGCGTCCACATCGGACCTTTCCTCGGTCTGGCTCCAACCGGCAGACGGATCGAATTTCGCTTCGCGGTGTTTGTACCTTTCCGTGACGGCCTGATGGCCGGCGAGCGCTTTTACTACGATCTTGACGGTCTGCTGCGGCAACTGGGCATCGAGCGTTCAGAACTGGCAGCTTGAGTATGAAGGAGGCTACGATGAAAGCACGATTCGATCTGCGCAACGCCAGTCCGGGCGGGTATGCGGCCATGCTGGGTCTCAACGCCCAGGTGCGAGCCAGTGGACTGGATGTGGGCATGCTGGAGCTGGTCAAGATCCGCGTCTCGCAAATCAACGGGTGCGCCTTCTGCATCGCGATGCACGTTGCAGAGGCGCGCAAGCATGGCGTCGGTGAACAGCGCATGCACTTGCTGGCCGCCTGGCGTGAAGCGCCGATCTACTGTGCTGTTGAACGTGCCGCCCTGGCTTGGGCCGAAGCCTTGACGACGCTGCCGGGCGGCGAGGTCACGGACGAGGCTTACGCTCAGACGGTTGCCTATTTCCCTGGTGCGCAAATCGTCGAATTGGCGTTGGCGGTAGTCGAGATCAATGCATGGAACCGTTTGATGATGGCCGCCCGGCTGCCACCGACGATTGATCCGGCGCCGGCTTCCTGAACTTGACGTTCGTGGAAGACTTGCCTTCACTTGTCTCTACGCCGCGAACGAAGCTCAAGCGGCGTGCGGACCGCGGCTGTCTTGATCGTGCAACGATCAATGCAATCATCGATGAAGCCCTGGTGTGTCATATTGGTTTTGTCGACGACGGTGCTCCGGTGGTGCTGCCGACTTGCCCCTGGCGGATGGGCGATTGGTTGTATGTGCATGGAGCGGCGGGTTCGAGTCTGGTGGAGAAAATGTCGGGAAAAAGTCCGCTGTGCATCTCGCTGGCGTTGCTCGACGGTCTGGTCTTCGCGCGTTCCGCGTTGCGCCACTCTCTGCATTACCGTTCGGTAGTTTTGTTCGGTCGCGGCGAGGCGGTCGACGAACCAACTGAAAAATCAACTGCCCTGCTGAGTCTTATTGACAAGCTTTCACCAGGACGATCAAGCATGGTTCGACCGCCCAGTGAAGGCGAACTTGCAGCCACAGGTGTCGCGCGGATGCGCATAGAAGAAGGTGGGGCCAAGATTGCCGCATCTCCGCCAGGCGAGACGACAATTGATCAGCCGTGGCAGGTGTGGAGCGGTAGCGTACCGCTTGTTCTGAACGCTGGGCCGCCCGTGCCGAGTCGCAACTCGGCCGCGCTGGGCGCCACGCCGTTGCCATCATGGCTGGAGTCGAGTCCGATTCGGCAGACTTTCAAGCGGTAGCTTCGGAAACGAAAACTCGGCGCTGGTGATACGGCACAATTTTTGTATTACCAGCGGCCGTATCACCAGCCCCGAGTTTTTGACAGGCCTTACTTGTCTGCGATTTTTTCCAGCTTTTCGGCGCGAATCAACTGGCCATTCAAACCGGCATCCTTGGCTGAGCCACCGTAGGCGATGGTCATCAACTGGGAGTAATACATGACCGGCATGTTGAACTTGGTGCCCTGCTTCTTGTTGATTTCCGACTGATAGACCTCGACATTCGCCTGGCAGAGCGGGCACGGGGTCACGATCATTTCGGCGCCGGCGTCGTAAGCTGCTTCGACGATGTCGCGAATCTGCTTCTGGCTCTTGTCGGGTTCTGAGAAAGCCAGAGCGCCGCCGCAGCAAGTGACCTTCTGGTCATAGGCGGTCAGTGCTTCACCGCCGAAGGTTTCCACCATCTTGTCGAGGTACATCGGGTTCTCGAAAGATTCGCCGTCGATACCGAAAGGACGATTGGTCTGGCAGCCGACATAACCGGCGAACTTGATGCCTTCCAGCGATTTCTTCATCGGTTGCTTGAGGCCTTCATAGCCGAAGTCCTCGATCAGCACTTCGACCATGTGACGCACATTTGCGCCGCCGCTGTAGTGCAGGCCCGCTGCTGCCAGCGCCTCGTTGGTTTCCTTCATCAACTGCGCCGAGCCATCGAGCCTTTCCTTGCTTTCGCGCGCGCCCAGCCAGCAGGCCGCGCAGGTGGCAACGATGTCCTGTCCCGGCAGATGGGTTTCGGCCTGGGCGAAATTGCGTGCGTTGATCGCAACCCGCGGCAGTTCACCACCCTCGCAATAGCCGACGGACGCGCCACAGCAGTTCCAGTCGGGAATCTCGGTCAGCTTGATGTCGAGCGAGTTGCACATCGAGTTGGTCGACACCAGATAGTTCGATGCCGAAGCCTTGAGCTGCGAGGAGCAGCCGGGGTAGAACGCGTATTCTTTTTTTGCCATTGTCTTCGTCTCCGTCAGCGTCAGGCCTTGAAGCCCTTCTTGCGATCTTCTATTTCCTTCGCCTTGGCCAGGATGGCGTGGAATCCCTTGAGATCCTTGACGCCGTGACCACCGAAAATTTCCATGGGGTTGAGGCGTTTGGCGAGGAACAGGCCGAGGCCGATACTTTGCATGTTCAGCGCCTCCTTGATACCGGACACGAGCCCCCCTCTGAAGTAGTGGCGCAGCGTCAGTGTCAGTTCATTGACGCGCCCTTTCTTGCTCAGGTTGTTCCAGAACAGGGTGGCAAATTCGCGCGTCGGCTGGCCTTTGGGCGCGGTACCGAGGCGGTGGGCGTAGTTGGCCAGGCCATGCATGATGTGCGTGATCGGTATCTCACGCGGACAGCGCACCATGCAGTTGTAGCAGGAGGTGCACATGAACATCGAGTCCGAGCCCAGCACTTCGTCGCGCTTGCCGGCGCGGATCATCATGAAGATTTTCTGCGGAGAATGTTCCCAATGCGGTCCGAGAGGGCAGGAGCCGGCGCAGACGCCGCACTGCATGCACATCTTGACCATGTGGCCTTCCTCGACGCGCTCCTCGACTTCCTTGAGAAAATTGTTCTGGTAGCGGGCCAGGTTGGCCAGATTCGCTTGCGAATTCGCGTTGCTCATTGTCGTCTGCTCCATGATCTCAGTTGAAGCCCTTCATGGGCGACATGCCGAGCTCGTTGATCTGGGCTACGTAGTCATTGATCAGCGTTACCACGCGCTGGTTGTCGGTAATCGCGACTTCCTGGGTAACCACACGTTCCGGCTCCAGCCCAAGCTGATTCAGCGTATCGCCAATCTTGCTCATGCGATAGTGGGCCAGTTCCGAGCCTTTCACGAAGTGACATTGGTAGTCATCACCCTTCTTGCAGCCCATCATCATCACACCGTCGAAGCCCGAGTTGAGCGCGTCGGTGATCCAGATGGTATTGACCGAACCGAGGCAGCGCACCGGGATGACGCGGACAAATGCCGAATACACGGTGCGCGACAAGCCTGCCATGTCGAGCGCCGGGTAAGCATCGTTCTCGCAGGCCAGAATCAGGATACGCGGCCGCTCGGAGAATTCGTCGGGCATGTCGACCGCCTTGATCTGGCTGCCGACGGTATCGACCGAATAATTTTCAAAGGAAATCACGCGTACCGGGCAGGCGCCCA
>JAIPCF010000091.1 GCA_021738385.1 Sulfuritalea sp.
AGCGATCGCAAGATCGTTGCAGCGGTATTCACCGCCGTTGGCGACAAGGCTTTTTGTACCGGCGGCAACACGGCCGAGTACTCGGCCTATTACTCCAAGCGCCCAAATGAGTATGGCGAGTACATGGATTTGTTCAACACCATGGTCGACGGCATCCTCAACTGCAAGAAGCCTGTCATTTGTCGGGTTAATGGCATGCGCGTGGCCGGTGGTCAGGAAATCGGCATGGCGACCGACATCACGGTGTCTTCGGACATGGCCATCTACGGCCAGGCCGGACCCAAGCATGGTTCGGCACCGGTCGGCGGCTCGACCGACTTCCTGCCCTGGTTCCTGTCAATGGAAGATGCAATGTACAACTGCATTTCCTGTGAAACCTGGAGCGCCTACAAGATGAAGTCCAAGGGACTCATCACCAAGGCCGTGCCGGTGCTGAAGAAGGATGGCCAGTGGGTTCGCAATCCTCTGGTGCGCACCGATACCTATGTGGACGACGGCGAGATTGTTTATGGCGAGCCGGTTGCCGGCGACCAGGTGGCCGCCGCCAAAGCGCTGATCAGTGAGTGCACCACGGATTTCGAATTGCTTGACGCGGAAGTGAATCGTTTGGTGTGGAAGTTCTCCAACCTGTTCCCCAATTGCCTGATCAATTCCATCGACGGCATTCGTGGCAAAAAGAAATTCTTCTGGGACCAGATGAAGCTGCCGAATCGTCATTGGCTCGCCGCCAACATGAATCACGAGGCATGGCTGGGATTCAACGCATTCGACGCCAAGAAGGTCACCGGCAAGGATGTGATCGACTTCGTCAAGTTCCGCCAACTGGTTGCGGAAGGCGCCCTGTTCGACGACAAGTTCGCCGAACAGGTGCTGGCGAAACCGAAAGGCTAAAAACCATTGACCACGGAGAACTCAGAGATCACATGGTTCGACAGGCTCACCATGATCGGTCCCCATGTATTTCCGCTCATCCTGAGCTTGTCGAAGGATGTGCCCTCCGTGGCTGAACCGATGTTTTTTTTAATTGAGGCCAGAACATGCAACTAAAAGATAAGGTCGCCTTTGTCACCGGCGCCGGACAGGGCATTGGCGCCTCAGTGGCACAGGCTTATGCGCGCGAAGGCGCCAAGGTTGCGGTGATGGATATGAACGGTGAGGCGGCAGAAAAGCTCGCGGCCGAAATAGTCGGCGCTGGCGGCACGGCGATCGGTGTAGCTTGCGACGTGGCGGATAGTGCCCAGGTCGCGGCGGCGGCGGCGAAAGTCAATGCCACTTGGGGTCGCATCGACATTCTGGTCAACAACGCAGGAATTACTCGCACCGCGATGTTGCACAAGATGACGCCGGAGCAATGGAACCAGGTAATCGGCGTGCATCTGACCGGTGCATTCAATTGCCTGCAGGCGGTGGTCGGCGGAATGATCGAGCGCAAATACGGCCGCATCATTTACGTTACTTCCGCGGCTGGCGTACTGGGCACAATCGGTCAGATCAACTACAGCGCGGCGAAAGCCGGCATTCTGGGAATGACCAAGAGCACGGCAAAGGAACTGGCGCGGTATAACATCACTGCCAATGCCATCGCACCCGGTGCGGCGACGCCGATGACCGAAGTGATTCGTACTGACGAAAAATTCAAGGACAAGTATCTTGACCGGATTCCATTGGGCCGCTGGGCCGAGCCCGACGAAATCGCACCCGTATTTCTGTTTTTCGCTTCGGACGCGTCGGCCTACGTCACTGGACAAATACTCGCCGCCGATGGCGGCATGACAATTCACTGAAGGGAACACACACGATGGCTAGCCAAGCACGATTCAATTGGGAAGATCCACTACTGACGGATCAGCAACTGAGCGAAGATGAACGCATGGTGCGCGACACTGCCGCTGCGTATTCACAGGACAAGCTGGCGCCGCGCGTGCTGGAAGCCTTCCGCAACGAACAGACCGATCCGAAAATCTTCCGTGAAATGGGCGAACTGGGCCTGCTTGGCACGACCATTCCCGAGGAATATGGCGGTGCTGGCATGAATTACGTCTGCTACGGTCTCGCTGCACGCGAAGTCGAGCGCGTCGATTCGGGCTACCGCTCGATGATGAGCGTGCAAAGTTCCCTGGTGATGGTGCCGATTTACGAATTCGGCAACGAAGCCACGCGCCAGAAGTATCTGCCCAAGCTGGCCACTGGCGAGCTGATCGGCTGTTTCGGCCTCACCGAACCCAATCATGGCTCCGACCCCGGCAGCATGGTGACCCGCGCCCGCGCGGTCGATGGCGGCTACAGCATTTCCGGTTCCAAAATGTGGATTACCAACAGCCCGATCGCTGACGTCTTCGTAGTGTGGGCCAAGGATGATGGCGGCCAGATTCGTGGATTCGTGCTCGAAAAAGGCTGGAAGGGACTTTCCGCACCGGCCATTCACGGCAAGGTGGGCTTGCGCGCCTCGATCACCGGCGAGATTGTCATGGACGAGGTTTTCTGTCCCGAAGAAAACGCCTTCCCCGATGTGCGCGGCCTCAAGGGGCCGTTCACCTGTCTCAACTCGGCACGCTACGGCATAGCCTGGGGTGCACTTGGTGCGGCAGAGTACTGCTGGCACACGGCCTTGCAGTACACATTGGATCGCAAGCAGTTCGGTCGGCCATTGGCGGCAAATCAGCTGGTACAGCTGAAGCTTGCCAACATGCAGACAGAAATCACCCTGGCCTTGCAAGGCTGCCTGCGTCTTGGACGGATGAAAGATGAAGGTACGGCTTCGGTCGAGATCACCTCGATCATGAAGCGCAATTCCTGCGGCAAATCATTGGATATCGCCCGCATCGCTCGCGACATGCTGGGCGGCAACGGCATCTCCGACGAATTCGGCGTGATCCGCCATGTCGTGAATCTGGAAGTGGTCAATACCTACGAGGGAACCCACGATATTCATGCCCTGATTCTGGGGCGTGCCATGACCGGGATTCCGGCGTTCAGTTGAGCGGGTTTCCCGCAGCATGCAGCGATCAGATAGCTATCAAAGGAGCTTCAGAACAAGCACCCGCCACTTAGCGGAGGAGGAAAACCGTCATGTCTGAATTGAGTTCTGCCGATCACGACACATCGCCACCACGTGTCAGCATCCCACGTCAGTACAACGCCGCCTATGATTTGATTCAACGAAACCTGAAGGCCGGACGAGAGAAAAAGATCGCCTACATCGATGATCAGGGAAGCTACTCGTTCGGCGATCTGGCCGAGCGGGTCAATCGCTTCGGCAATGTGCTGAGCGGCATGGGCCTGGAAGCCGAAAACCGGGTGATGTTGTGCTTGCTCGATACCATCGATTTCCCGACGGCATTTTTGGGCAGCATTCAGGCCGGAATTGTTCCGATCGCAGCCAATACCTTGCTCACCACAACTGACTATGACTTCATGCTCGGCGACTCTAGAGCAAAAGTTCTGGTGGTATCGGAGGCCTTGTGGCCACAGTTTGCGCCCATCGTGAGCAAGCATTCGACGCTAAAACAGATCATCGTTTCGGGGATCAATGGCAACGGGCACCCGTGTCTGAGCGATTTGATGAAAGGCGTCAGTCCTCAGTTTGAACCCGCGTCGACCACCTGCGACGACTTCTGTTTCTGGTTGTATTCCTCCGGTTCCACTGGCACGCCGAAAGGGACGGTGCATCTGCATTCGCACTTGATTCAGACCGCCGAACTCTATGGCAAAGGGGTGCTGGGAATCAAAGAGGACGACCTGGTGTTTTCAGCGGCAAAGTTGTTCTTTGCCTACGGTCTGGGCAATGGCCTGTCATTTCCGCTTTCGGTCGGCGCCACCACCATACTGATGGCCGAACGGCCGACGCCGGCTTCGGTGTTCCAGCGGCTACGCCAGCATAAGCCGACCATCTTTTACGGTGTGCCGACGCTCTATGGTGCACTACTGGCCAGTCCGGACATGCTCAAGCGGGAGGAAGCGGCAAACCTGCGTGTTTGCACCTCTGCCGGTGAAGCGCTCCCTGCCGATATCGGGCGACGCTGGACCGAGCTTCTTGGAGTCGAGATACTCGACGGCATTGGCTCCACCGAAATGCTGCATATTTTTTTATCCAACCGCAGTGGCGAAGTGCGCTACGGCACTACCGGCAAGGCGGTACCCGGTTACGGTATTCGCTTGATCGGCGAGGATGGCAATCCGGTGAAGCCCGGCGACATCGGCGAGCTGCAAATCAACGGACCCAGCGCCGCGGCGATGTACTGGAACAACCGCGAGAAGTCGAGAAACACATTTCTGGGTGACTGGACGCGCAGTGGTGACAAGTACATTGAGCTCGATGACGGTTACTATCAGTACTGTGGTCGATCAGACGATATGCTCAAGGTGTCCGGTATTTATGTGTCGCCCTTTGAAGTTGAAGGCGTACTCATGGGCCATGAGTCAGTTCTCGAGGCTGCCGTTGTCGCGCATGCCGATTCTGATGAACTGATCAAGCCGAAAGCCTATGTGGTTCTGAAATCCGGGTTCGAGCCTTCAGACGCATTGGCCGACGAACTCAAGAAACATGTCAAGGGGCAGCTGGCACCCTACAAGTATCCGCGCTGGCTGGAGTTTGTTGCAGAGTTGCCCAAAACAGCGACAGGAAAGATACAGCGCTTCAAACTTCGCTAACTTTCATGCAGTGAACCGGCGCCCCTGATGATGAAACACGCGAAAAGCGAATTGAAGGCCCCCCACCCCCATCCCCGCCCCAGGGCGGGGCTACCGGTCAGCTCGCTTCGCTCGACTATCAGCCGTTGCTCCGAATGGGTTGTTTCACGTTAAGGGGGCCGGGCTGGAGAACTCAACCATGCGTGTGCTGATCATCGAGGATGATCTGGACATTGCGACAAATCTCTACGACCATCTCGAACTGCGCGGTCATCAGGTCGATCTGGCGCGTGACGGCTTGTCCGGCCTGCATCTTGCGGTATCTGAAAAATTTGATGTGATTGTGCTCGATCTGGGTCTGCCCGGTCTCGGTGGTCTGAGCCTGTGCAGCAAGCTCCGGCAGGAAGTCTGCAGCGACGTACCGGTGTTGGTGCTTACCGCGCGCGACCTGCTGGATGACAAGTTGAAGGCATTTGATTGTGGCGCCGACGACTATCTGGTCAAGCCGTTTGCTCTGCGGGAAGTCGAAGCACGGCTCAATGCCCTGGTTCGGCGCCACAGCGGAAGGGTGTCCGATCGTCGCATCATCGTCGATGATCTTGTCTACGACCCCGCCAGTCTGACCGTTCAGTTTGAAGGGCGTCCCGTACAGTTATCCCGCAAATGTCTGCGTTTGCTGGAGACCTTGTTGTCCGGACCGAACCGGGTGTTTTCCAGGGCCGATCTGGAACATTCAGCCTGGGGCGAGGAGCAACCCGTGAGCGACTCCCTGCGCAGCCACATGCATATGCTGCGGCGCGCACTGACCGGCAGCAGCGGTTTTTCTCCCATTGAAAACGTGCATGGAGTCGGCTATCGCTTTGCCAAGCGCAGCGCCTAGCCTGCGTTTCAAGTTTGCCGCCAGTTTCGCAGTGGTCGGCATTCTGCTGGTGCTACTTCATGCAGCAGCAGTGTTGCTCCTGAATCGATATCAGGAAGCCGAATTGATCGATCAGATTGTCTCCGACGAAATCGAGGAGTTGATCGAGCAGTACGAAAGACGCGAGATGGTCGCATCTCCGCCCAATGCCACGCTACAGCATTTTGATGTCCGGCCCGAGACGGACCGTCAGAGTCTGCGCAAATGGTTTCGCGCCAATTGGCTGACCCACAGTTACATCGCGCGTTATGCCGAAGAGCGAAAGCTGCTACCGGCGGAACTCGTTGAGCTTGAGCCGGGCTTTCATGACATCGAAAGCGGCCGCGAGCGGTATCGAGTGGAAGTCCGCGAGATTGGAGCCGTTCGGTTCTATCTGGCGTACTCGATCGAGCATCACCGGGACCGGCTTGCTCAGTTTGATCTGGCTTTGGGTGTCAGTGTTGTCGTGACTGCAATCTTTGGCATTGCCCTGGGCTTGTGGCTTGCGGCGCAACTTACCCGTCAGGTCGGAGACCTGGCCGCCCGAGTCGAGCGCTTGCACGATGGCAGCGCGGGTGAAGTCCTTGAGCGGCACTATCCGGATCGAGAGGTGGCCGCGCTGGCGCGTGCCTTTGACGCCTTTCAGCGTCGAATGGCCTTGTTGCTGGAGCGCGAGCGCGCTTTTACCGCCGACGTCAGTCACGAACTGCGCACTCCATTGACCTCGATTCAGACCAGCAGCGAACTGATGCTGGAAGATGACAGCCTCTCCTCCAAGGCGCGGGAGCGGGTGGCCAAGATTGCGCGTGCCTCGGCCAGGCTTTCAGAACTGATCAATGCTTTTTTGCTCCTCGCGCGCGAGCAGGCGGATGGTTCCAATACCGAGATCGATTTGCGCAGTTGTGTTGACGAGATCGTTGAGCAAGTGCGCGAGCGGGCCGAGTCCAAGGGGCTGCGCATCGAGGTTGGTATTCCGACGGGAAGCCTGGTGCAGGCTCCGCTGAACGCGTTGAGCGTCGTGCTATCCAATTTGCTGGCCAATGCCGTTAGCTACACTGATCGCGGTGCTATATCCCTGAACTTCAACAACAGCTGTATTGAAATCGCGGATACGGGATCCGGGATCGCCACGGGGAAAATCAACGAGCTGTTTCGCAGGTTTCAACGCGGAGATGCAGGACGCGGCGAAGGCTTCGGGCTGGGTCTGGCCATCGTCAAGCGTATTTGCGAGCAGACCGGCTGGCCGATCGATATCGAGGGTCGTCCCGGTGGAGGGACCTGCATCAAAGTGGGGCCGATTTGACAAGTTCTTCACATTTCGATGATTTCATTTTCACAGAATGTGCTATAGCATTTGGTAGCAGTTCAAGCTGCCAACGGGCCGCTTGTTCAGCAGCGGTCTGGCCTAAAGAGTCGGCAACAGGCTTGATGCAGCAGATCGAAAGCGTTTTATCGTATGCTTCAATTCGCACCGGCCACCTGACCGTTGCGGCCCAGAAAAGAAAACATTAGGAGGAAGACCATGGATAAGAAACAAATAGCCGGGTACGACCGTCGTGGGTTTTTGATCGGAGGAACAGCGATCGCCGGGGCGGCGGCCGCAGGAATTCTGCTGCCCTCCGGGGCTGCACTGGCCCAGCAGGCCAAGCTTAAAGTCGGCTTGATGCTTCCCTATACCGGAACCTTCGCAAAACTCGGAGTCGCAATCACCAACGGGTTCAAACTGGCGATCGAGGAACGTGGCGGCAAGCTTGGCGGACGTGATATCGAATACTTTACGGTTGACGATGAGTCGAATCCGGCAAAAGCGCCGGAGAACACCAGCAAGCTGGTACAGCGTGACAAGGTCGATGTTGTTATTGGCACTGTGCATTCGGGTGTTGCGATGGGCATGGCAAAAGTTATCCGCGAATCGGGAACGCTCTGGATCAATCCGAACGCCGGAGCAGATGAAGTGACCGGGCCGCTGTGTGCGCCAAATATCTTCCGTACTTCGTTCTCCAACTGGCAGACGACGTATGGCCTGGGCAAGGTCGTGAAAGGCAAGGGCCACAAAAACGTGGTATTCATTACCTGGAAGTACGGCGCGGGCGAACAAGCCATGGGCGGCTTCAAGGAAGGCTTCGAGAAAGAAGGCGGCAAGCTGATCAAGGAACTGTTTGTGCCTTTCCCGCAGGTTGAATTCCAGGCCTTGTTGACCGAAATCGCCAGCATCAAACCCGATGCTGTAGTGGCATTTTTTGCCGGTGGTGGCGCCGCGAAATTCCTCAAGGATTATCAAGCCGCCGGTCTCAAGGGCAAGATTCCTCTCTACGGTTCCGGCTTCCTCACCGACGGCGTACTGGATGCGGTGGGCGATGCCGCCGAAGGTATCGAGACGACCCTGCACTATGCTGATGGTCTTGGCACCAAGAAGGACGACGCCTTCCGTCTGGCCTATGCCAAGACCTATAAACAACAGCCGGATGTATATGCCATGCAGGGCTACGATGCAGGCCAGCTTCTGGCTGCAGGCATGGAGGCCGTCAAAGGCAATGTCAGCGACAAGGTCGGCATGATCAAGGCGATGGAAACCGCCAAGATCGATAGCCCGCGTGGAGCATGGACTTTGTCCAAGGCGCACAACCCGGTGCAGGATATGTACTTGCGCAAAGTGGTCGGCAAGGAAAATAAAGTCCAGGGTGTTGCCTGGAAGGCGCTCGCCGATCCGGCTCGCGGCTGTAAAGCCTAGTACTGAAACAGGGGCGGCAGATGTCTGTCGCCTCTATTTTTGTTGATGGGTAATGGGATATCGGCCGCCGTCCTGCCAGCGCCGACTTTTGTAAGAGCTGCCGCCCTTATCGCCGAAAAGTTCGGCGTCGTAGCGTTCATCGAGTTTCCTGTATCTCTCGCCAGAGACGAAATATTGAAGTATCCCTTACCCAAATTGCGTTTCCAAAACCTTGCCTGATGGATTTAGCCTTCTTCCTCATTCAGCTGCTCAACGGTCTGCAATATGGTCTGTTGCTGTTTCTGGTGGCCAGTGGCTTGACGCTGATTTTCGGCATCATGGGCATCATCAATCTGGCGCACGGCAGTTTCTACATGATTGGCGCCTATCTGGCGTGGTCGCTTTCCAGCATGACAGGAAGCCTGACGGCCGCGATCCTGATCGCCATTCCTTTGACGGTTGTATTGGGAATGGGGCTCGAACGCCTGTTAATACAGCATCTGTACAAACGCGACCACCTCTATCAAGTACTGCTGACCTACGGCCTGATACTTGTTTTTGAAGAGCTGCGCAGCGTGATCTGGGGCGACGATGTACACGGCGTCGCGGTACCGGCATTGCTCAGCCATTCCATTCCGCTGACCGAGAATTTGTCCTACCCGGTTTACCGTCTGGCGATTTCGGGAGTCTGTCTGCTGCTTGCAGCCGGCTTGTACTTTCTCATCCAGAAAACGCGCCTGGGGATGATGATTCGCGCCGGCGCAAGCAACCGGGAGATGGTGCAATCGCTGGGTATCGACATCAAGCTGATCTACACCCTGGTTTTCGCGCTCGGCATCGCACTGGCTGCGTTTGCGGGAATGATCAACGCACCGTTGTCGTCGGTGTTTCCCAACATGGGCGGAGGCGTGCTGATCATCTGCTTTGTGGTGGTGGTGATCGGCGGCATCGGATCGGTCAAGGGCGCCCTGATTGCCTCGCTCGTCATCGGCCTTGCAGAGACGTTCGGCCAGGTTCTTGTACCCGAACTGGCGGGCATGGTCGTGTATTTCCTGATGGCGGTCGTGCTGGTCTGGCGTCCCGAAGGACTCTTTGGCGGGAGGTCCTGAGCCCATGCGCAGCTTTCGCTTCGTCGACTATCTGCCGTTCCTGCTCTTTGCCGCGCTGGCCTTGTTTCCATTGGTCGAGAGCACTTTCTATACGCAACTCCTGACCAAGATCCTGATCATGGCGATTTTTGCCATGAGTCTTGATCTGCTTATCGGTTATACGGGGCTTGTCAGCTTTGGTCACGCAGCCTACTTCGGACTGGCCGGCTATGCTCTGGCGCTGATGGGGCCAAAATATGAAGCGGTCAGCCTGTGGTGGTCCTTGCCTGCGGCAATGGGCATTTGCGCCGCGTTTGCACTGGTGACAGGGATACTGATACTGCGCACACGCGGGATCTATTTCATCATGGTCACGTTGGCTTTTGCCCAGATGCTCTACTTTGTTTTTCACGACACCAAACTTGGCGGCGGTTCGGATGGAATCTATATCTACGAAAAACCCCTGATGAAGCTGGGCGACGCGGTTCTGATCGATCTCGAAAATCTGAACCATTTCTTTTGGCTGGTCTTGGTCCTGATTTTGTTGGTCTACCTGTTCCTGCGTCGAATACTCCAGTCACCCTTTGGCAAGGCTTTGGTTGGAATCAAGGTCAACGAACATCGAATGCGTGCGCTTGGTTTTCCGGTGTTTCGTTACCAGTTGGCGAGCTTTACTCTGTCTGGCGCTCTGGCTGGCATGGCAGGCTATCTTGCCGCTGTTCAGTATGGCTTCGTGAATCCTGAAATATTGTCATGGCATCAATCAGGTGCGGTGATGATGATGGTAATTCTCGGCGGCATGGGAACCCTGTATGGGCCGGTGATCGGAGCATTTGCCTTTGTACTGCTGCGGGAATTCTTGTCCAATGACGCCTGGACGGGCATTTTTGCCAAACATTGGCAATTGGCAATGGGTGTGTTCATCGTGCTTGTCGCGCTCTATCTACCGCGGGGTCTCGCGGGAGTCTTGCAGCGCTTCGGCAAGAAACCTCTGGAGGAGGCCGACGATGAGTGAAGTGTCGAGCCGGGAACTAGCAGGTAGCATTTCATCGGTGGCAGAAGTCGTTCCCATACTGCGTACGAGCGGCCTGACCAAGCGCTTCGGCGGGTTGGTTGCCGTCAGTGATGTGTCGCTGGATCTGCGAGTTGGCGAAATCCATGTGGTGATCGGCCCCAACGGCGCGGGCAAGTCGACCCTGACCAATTTACTATCGGGTGATCTGCCTCCGACATCCGGAACCGTGCATTTTGAGGGAAGAGATATCGCTGGTTGCAGCGCCGACCGCGTCTCGCGCCTGGGGATCGGGCGCAGCTATCAGAAGACCAATATCTTCCTGCCATTCACGGTGTTCGAAAATTGCCGCCTTGCCGCGCAGTCGCGCACCCAGCATGCTTTTCGGCTATTTCATCGGGCCCCGAGATTTAGGGACATCAACGACAAAGCGGAAAAGGCCATGGCGGCGGCAGGACTGAGTCATCGCGCCGACCGCATCGCGCAGACGCTTTCACATGGCGAGCAGCGCCAGCTGGAAATCGCCATGTGCATGGCGACGCAGCCGCGTGTGCTGCTGCTGGACGAGCCACTGGCCGGCATGGGACCGCACGAGTCGCAACGCATGGTGGAGTTGATCAAGGGCCTGGCAGCGAATCATGCCATCATGCTGATCGAACATGACATGGACGCGGTGTTTGCCTTGGCTCATCGCCTGACGGTGATGGTCAACGGTGAAGTGCTGGAATCGGGCGCACCCGAGGATGTTCGTTCCAGCCCGGCGGTGCAACTGGCCTACCTTGGCGGTGAGGGACTGCTTCATGACTGAGGCCCTCAACGCATCACGCCCGCCCGCCTCGGCGGCTGATACCTTGCTCGAGGCGGCGGGTCTGCACACTTTTTACGGCATCAGCCACATTTTGCACGGCGTGGATTTTGCGGTGCGTACCGGTGAAACCATCGGTCTGATGGGACGCAACGGCATGGGGAAAACCACCCTGATCAAGTCAATGCTCGGCCTGGTACGCCCGCGCCAAGGCATAGTCAGCGTGCGCGGCGTCGACATGACTCATGCCGAAACGCACGCCATCGCCCGCAGTGGAATCGCCTATGTGCCGGAAGGCCGTGGAATATTTCCGAACCTGTCGGTACGCGAGAATCTGGTCATGGCGGCGCGAGCCAATGTCAAAGGTGTTAGCGAGTGGACCTTCGATCGCGTCATCCATACATTCCCACGTCTTGGTGAACGACTGAACAACGGCGGCGCGCAGCTATCCGGTGGCGAACAGCAAATGCTGACCATAGGCCGGGCGCTGATGACCAATCCGGACTTGCTGATTCTCGATGAAGCGACCGAAGGCCTGGCGCCACTGATCGCGCGTGAGATCTGGGGCATCATCAAGGCCATCCGTGCATCCGGCATCGCCACAATAATCGTGGACAAGAACTACGCGGCAGTCATGGCGCTGTCGGATCGCAGCGTGGTGCTGGTAAAGGGCAGGGTGGTGTTCTCCGGAGAGTCCAGAGAGTTGTCCGACAATCCGGATTTGATGCATCGCTTCCTCGGCGTCTGACAACATGAAAAATGGTTTTGTCCGGGTCGGAAACCGGAATCTCGAGTACCAGTTGATTCCTGCCCACCAGATCAATCGGCCGACGCTGGTGCTATTGCACGAGGGTCTGGGATCGGTCTCGATGTGGCGCGATTTTCCGATCAAACTTGCGGCGGCTACCGGTTGCCGGACCCTGGTTTACTCGCGCTATGGCTACGGCCAGTCGGACATTCTTGAAGAATCTTTCACGACCGATTTCATGCATAACGAAGGGCGCAACGTACTTCCGCAACTTCTGATCGAACTGGAGATAGCCAACCCGGTTCTGGTCGGTCATTCCGACGGCGCTTCCATTGCGCTGCTGCATGCCGGAGATCACCGCAATGCCGTGGCGGGCCTGGTCCTCATGGCGCCACATTGCTTTGTCGAGGATATTTCCATTCGCAGCATTGAAGCGGCAAAACGTGCTTTTGAATCCACCGATCTGCCGTCCAGGCTTGCGCGCTATCACCGCGATGTGAAGCGGACCTTCTATGGCTGGAACGATATCTGGTTGAACCCGGATTTTCGCAAGTGGAATATCGAGGACTGTCTGGCGCACATCGTTTGCCCAATCCTGGCGATTCAGGGCGAGGACGATGAATACGGCACCATGGCTCAGATCGAGGCCATTGCGGCGCAAGCGACTGGGGCACCACGGGTTGAATTGTTGAAACTGGCGGATTGTCGGCACTCACCGCATCGGGATCAAACGCAATCGGTGATCGACGCCATCAACCGCTTTGTCGAGGAAATCGACATCACCGTATCACCAGCGCCGACTTTTCCGGGTTCATCAACATAGGCCGCAACACGGCGACTGAACCTGCTTAAAGTCGGATTAGCCATCACGCCGGAATTGACTTTGATGTTTTGAATGTATACAGTATCCATAAGCAAATTTGTTGCACGCAAATCAGAGATCTACAGGAGAACCACCCCGTGACCAAACCAGGCGAAGCCAAGCTCAATCATCTGTTCCAGCCGGGGAAAATCGGCAAGTTCGAGGTCAAGAACCGCATCAAGTACGGGGCCTGTTGTGTCTCGAACTACAACGGTCGCGACGGCACCATCACCCCGCGTGAGCTGGCGCGAGTGCGCGTCATCGCCGGCACCGGTTGTGGTCTGATCACCAACCAGGGCGCTTACCCGGATGCCCTGGGCGAGGGTAAATCCTACTTCCGGCAGATAGCCATCCACGACGACAAATTCCTGCCGCAATTCGAAATGATTGCCCGCTACATTCATGATGCCGGCGCCATGGCCATGCAGCAGATCCTGCACGCCGGCCGTTACGGCGGTATCGATCTGGGCTATTGCGTGCAACCCTCGGTGGTGCCGCAGACCCTGCCACACTTCCGTCCGCCGCGCGAACTGACCAAGGAACAGATCAAGGTCGTCATCGCGCAGCACGCCGATGCAGCCAAGCGTGCCATTCGCGCCGGTTTCGACGGCACCGAGATCACCAGTTTCATGGGCTACCTGCTGGCCAACTTCAATTCGCGTTTCACCAATCAGCGCACCGACGAATACGGTGGCTCAGTCGAAAATCGCGGCCGCTTCATGCGCGAGCTGATCGACGGCATCAAGCAGGCCACGCCCGACAACCCCTTGTCCGTGCGGCTCAATGGAGCCGAGCTGATGGACCGCTGGGGTGGTAACACCCAGGACGAATCCTTCGAGCTCATGCAGCAGGCCGTCGA
>JAIPCF010000092.1 GCA_021738385.1 Sulfuritalea sp.
CAGCAGCCTCCCAAGGAGCTGGCCAAGGTTGCACCTCCTGTCATTCTGGATTGGGCAATCAAGAATTGGCAACTGGCTCAAGTACCTCGCAAGCTTTCATTGGCAGGCAGATAGCGGGATTCATTGAAATGAGACAATCCGGAGAATCCAAACAAGGAAGCGCTGATGATGGTTAACGATGACGCGGCCCTGCGCCGCATTCTGCAGACCTGTCGGGTGATTGCCGTGGTCGGTTTATCACCCAAACCGGACCGCCCCAGCCATGGCGTTGCCAAGTATTTGCTCGAACATGGTTACTGCATTGTTCCGGTGCATCCTCTGGCCAAAGAAATACTCGGCCAGAAATGTTATCCCGATCTTGGATCGATTCCGGGAAAAGTCGATCTGGTGGATGTTTTTCGCAAGCCGGAGGATGTGATGCCGATAGCGCAGGAGGCGATTCACATCGGGGCCAAGTGCCTTTGGCTACAGCTGGGGATAATCAACACTCAGGTCGCTGACCGGGCTGCGAAAGCCGGGCTGGATGTGGTCATGGACCACTGCATCAAGATCGAGTATCAGCGACTGTTTGGCGGACGCATGCTCGCCGATGTAGATTGCGGATAGTCAAACCTGTTTCAGTCATGCGGAAGGCTGTACGAGATAACCGGTACCCGCGTCAGCGCCCCTTGGAATTACCCCACAGCACTTTATGCAATTGCAGTTGAAAGCGTACAGGCAGACGATCGTCGAGAATCCACTGCGCAAGTTGTGCGGGGTCGAGCTGCCCCTGTACGGGTGAGAACAATACCGGGCAGCGCTCGAAAAGTCGGCGCTGGCGACACGCCGATACTGCCCAGTCGTAGTCTTCGCGCGAGGCCAGCACCAGCTTCACTTCGTCCTCAGACGTCAGCAGTTCGATATTTTCCCAGCGGTTCTTACTTTCCTCGCCCGAGCCCGGGGCCTTGAGGTCGACCACACGGGATACGCGCGGGTCGATGCCGCCAATGTCCAGTGCGCCGCTGGTTTCCAGCGAAACGGAATAGCCCGCGTCGCACAAGGCAGTGAGCAACGGAAGGCAATTCTTTTGTGCCAGCGGCTCGCCGCCTGTCACACAAACATGGAGGCAGCGGAAGCCGGCGACACGTTGAACGATCTCGGCAATGCTTAGGGAATCTCCGCCGCTGAAGGCGTACTCGGTATCACACCAGACGCAGCGCAGAGGGCAGCCGGTGAGCCGAACAAAAACGGTGGGCAGCCCAACGCGACTGGACTCTCCCTGAACGGAGTGGAATATCTCGGTGAGGCGTAGCAAGGCGCGTGGCCCCGTAGCCGCTGCGTCGGGCACTACTTCCGTTTCTTCAACTGGAGCTTGGCATTTTTGCCAGCCTCGCTGTTGGGATATTTGGTGGCCAGCTGTTCGAGGGTTGCCGCAGCGCCTTTCCAGTCCTTGAGTGCATCAAGACTTGTGGCCCGGCTTGCCAGTGCGTTGGGCGCGCGCTCGTCGTCGGGCCAGGCCGAGGCAAACTTGCCGAAAAGCTCTGCGGCGGTGGCATGATCCCTGGTTTGTACGTTCGCGTACCCACCCCAATAGTGGGCTGAAGCGACCAGGGCGCCTTCCGGGTAGGCTTTGATGAACGCAACAAAGGCCGCAGAAGCGTCCTTGAATTTCGAAGCTTTGAGCAAGGCCAGCGCAGCTTCGTAGTCACGGGTTTCAAGGGCCGGGTCGGGCTTTGCCGGGTCGACTTTGGCTTCCACCGCCGATTGTTCGAGTTTCCTCAGGCGGCCATCGAGGTCGACGTAGAAATCCTTCTGGCGTTTCTGCGTGGCTTCAAGTTCGTACGTCAGCACTTCTATCTGGCCGCGCAGTTTCGCTATGTCAGCCTTGATGGCCTCAGCCTGATTGGCGAAGTCGATCTGGTTGCGGCTGGCGATTTCGGCGCGATTGGTCAGGTCGGCCAATTGCGTCTGGGTTTGCTCACGCAGTTTCTCGATGTTCGCTCGCGCTACTTCGTCGTCGAACACCCCAGCCTGCGCGGGAAAGGAAAGCAGGGCCGTCAGTAGCAGCCCCGCAAGCGTCGCGGTGGCCCGTTTCTCCAAGCCGTTGCGCACGCTCAAAACTCTCCTGAGTACAGCATGTCACTGCGACGATTCCGGGCCCAGCACTCTTCGGTGGATTCCAGACACGCGGGCTTCTCTTCACCGAGGCTGACCGATTCAATCTGATCTTCCCTGATACCGAGCAGAGAGAGGGATTTCCTGACCGCATCGGCACGCTTCTGGCCCAGCGCCAGGTTGTACTCGCGGCTACCGCGTTCATCTGCATTGCCCTGGATCAGCATTTTCATTTTGGAATTCGCCGCGAGAAACTTTCCATGAGCCGTCAGCAAGGACTGGAACTCGTCCTTGACGATAAAGCTGTCGTAGTCAAAGTAGACGCTGCGCTTGGACAAGGGACTGCGTGGATCTTTCAGTGCCGCAATGCTGTTGGGATCGAAGCTGTCCGGCTTGACATTGGCGACCGGCGCGGTTTCAACTTTGACCGCACCCGGCGTGCGCGATTCGACGCCGGAGGGATCCTGTTCCGGCGCGGGTGGCTGAGAACCACAGCCAGCAAGGATAAAGGTCAGCAAAGTGAGTGGTATGAGTGCGCGCATAGTGGTTTCCTTGATGAATTCAAAATCGGATATCTATCGGACCAGAGGACCCCAGGCAGGTTCCCGCACATCGGCGGCCCGCACTGAAAGTTTTTGCTTGACACGGCCATCGCTGGAGACCGCCGCCAGGACGCCGCGTCCGCCGATCTCGGTGGCATACAGGATCATGCGGCCATTGGGGGCGAAACTGGGCGATTCATCCTTGGTCGAGTCGGTGAGAATCTGCGTCTGCTTAGTGGCGAGGTCCATCAGCGCCAATTGAAAGCGGCCACCATTGCGTGCGACGAAAGCGAGGCTCTTGCCATCGGGCGAGGGGCGCGGCGTGACGTTGTAGCTGCCCTCGAAAGTGACGCGTTCGGCGCCACCGCCAGCGCTGGGGATACGATATATCTGTGGGCTGCCGCCGCGATCTGAGGTGAAGTAGATGAACTGGCCATCCGGTGACCAGCGCGGTTCGGTGTCAATGCCGGGGGAGGTGGCGACGCGTTTGACGCCGCTGCCGTCTGCGTTGACCAGATACAACTGCGACGAGCCATCCTTGGTCAGCACCACGGCCAGTTGCTTGCCGTCGGGCGACCAGGCCGGTGCAGAGTTGGAGCCTTTGAAATTGGCCGCGACATGACGCCGACCGCTGGCCAAGTCATGTACATAGACAATCGGCTTTTTTGCCTCGAATGAGACATAGGCAAGCTTTTTGCCATCGGGCGACCAGGTGGGCGAGATGATCGGCTCGCGCGAGGCCAGTGCGGCTTGATCGTTGCTGCCGTCGGCATCGGCGATTTTCAACTCATAGCGACCGGTGCTCTTCACCACGTAGGCGATTCGAGTCGAAAACACGCCGGGCTCTCCGGTGAGTTTTTCGTAAATGAAATCGGCGACGCGGTGTGCGGTCGCGCGCAGTTGCCCATCGTTGTGAAGATAGGCCGGAGTGCCCAGCGACGCCTGCTTGACGACGTCGGACAGGCGTACGCGGGTTTCGAAGCGCCCGTCGGCGCTCAAGACGACGCTGCCACCGGCGACTGCATCCGCGCCACGCGTCTTCAGGTCTTCAAAAGGAGGCGTGATGTTATCGGCCAGTGGTGCGCCGGCATCAATCAGCTTGAACAGGCCGCTGCGGTCGAGATCGGCCCGGATTACCGAAACCAGCGCCTGGGAGACGACTCGCTCACCGGTAAAGTCGGCAATAGCCACCGGCAGGCGGTTGGCGCCTGCACCGGTAATTTCGATGGAGAGCTGGGCCTGCGCGGTGACAGAAGACAGTGACAAGCCAGTGGCGCAGGCAAGAACAAAACGTTGAAATTTCATCATGTCCATTATAACGCTCCGGCATCAGCCGCCAGGTTCATGAGCTCCTTACTCATCTCGTGGCCGGTAGCGTAAATCAAGCGAGCGGTCGAACAGGTCGGCTTGTGCGGGCTTGGGCAAGGGGTTGGACTTGAGAATGGCGCGCTCGATGGCGATATCCAGCGCCGGGTTGCCGGAAGACTTTTTAAGGCGCACGTTGACGATTTGACCGGTAGGTAATTGCGTGATGTTGAACTCAGCCTCAGGGTTGCCTTTGATATCCGGCGGAAGAACGATGTTGCCGCGAATCTTGCCGCGGATACGACCAAGATAGTCTGCCATGGCCTTGTTACGCGCAGATGTCGCTTGGGCTGCTATCAGGGCTTCGAGTTCCTGTGCGGCGGTATCGGCTTGCTTGCGCTGTGTCAGTTGTTGCTCCTCGCGTTTGAGCTCTTCCTTGAAGGGGTCAATTCGCGGCTTGGGCTTTGGCTTCGGGATTGGCTTTGGAATTGGTTTGGGCTCGGGCTTTTCCTTGATTGCAATGTCCGGCTTGGGCAGCGGCTTGGGTTCCGGTTTGAGTTCAGGCTTGGGAGGCTTGGGTTCAGGCTTGGGCGGCGGCTTAAAAGTCGGCTCTGGTGGCACGGCGACCGGCTGCGGAGTGGCGCGCACCAAGTCGACTTCAACCACGTCGGTAGCCTTGGTCTGCCAGCGCACACCATAGAACAGAAAACCGGCAAGCAGCAAATGCACGGCGATTGCCAGCGCGATCGAGATGCGTTTGCCGGCCTTGTTGGAGGGCGGCAGAATGGGCGGATCGGCGCTCACTGACTGTCAGCTTTCGGCTGTACCAGCAAACCGATTCGCGCGACCTGCTGTCGTTGCAGCTCGTCCATGACGCCCAACACCACTTCATACTTTACATTGCGGTCGCCGGCAATCAGCACAGCCTGCTGCGGGTTGGCCGCCTGCGCTGCTTTCAACAGGCTGGCGAGTTCGGTTTGCGTCACCGCCTGCACCGCGCTTCCCTTGGCCCGATCACGAAGTGCCAGTGAGGCATCCGCCTTGATGATGACTTCCAGAGGCGCCATTGGCGGCAGACTGCTCTTGCCGACTGTAGGCAGGTCTATGCTGCTGGGCTGGATCATTGGTGCCGTTACCATGAAGATTACGAGCAGCACCAGCATCACGTCGATGTAGGGCACGACATTGATCTCGTTCATCAACCTGCGGTTTCTCATGGGTGAGCCTTCATGAGAAACCGCAGGTTGATGACCCTATGCTGAACAATCCCCCCGGCCCCCTTTTCCGGAAAAGGGGTGACCGAAGGTGCGCCGCGCAGCGCGACAAATCGAATCAGGCCAATTCTCATCGTGTCTGCCGTTGCAGGATGTTGGAAAACTCTTCCATGAAACTCTCGAAGCGGACCGCAACCCGATCCACGTCATGGGCGAAACGGTTATAGGCGATGACCGCCGGAATGGCTGCAAAGAGGCCAATGGCAGTGGCGACCAGCGCCTCTGCAATTCCCGGGGCGACGGCGGATAGTGTAGCCGTCGCCATGTTCGCCAGTCCGCGAAAAGCATGCATGATGCCCCACACGGTGCCGAACAGGCCTACGTAGGGCGAGACCGAACCGACTGAGGCAAGAAAAGCCAGGTGGGCTTCCAGATCATCAACTTCTCGCTGATAGGTTGCACGCATGGCGCGCCTGGATCCGTCAACCACGGTCGCAGCATCCAGTGCTTTCTGCCCGCGCAATTTGGCGAATTCACGATATCCGGCTTCAAAAATGCGTTCCAGCGCACCGGTCTGGTGGCGGTTATTCACCGCGCTTTGGTACAGCGCATTGAGGTCGCCGCCGCTCCAGAAGTCCCGTTCAAACTTGTCCGTCTTGCGTCGTGCGTCGCGAATGGCAAAGGCCTTGCGGAATATCCAGTACCACGACATCAACGAGACGACGCTGAGCAGCAGCATCACCAGTTTGACCACCAGGCTGGCGTGGAGAATCAGCTCAATGATGGAAAGGTCTTGGGTAATGTTCATCGCGGTGTTTCCAGAAGGGCGGCAAGTTGTACATGGAGGCTGCGCGGCATCGGGATCGGTCGGCCGCGAGCCGGGTCGATGCAGGCAACCCGTATTTTCGCATCAAGCAGCAGCTCGTCATTGCGCCGAATACGCTGGGAAAACACGAGTTGAGCCTTACCCAGCGATTCGACACCTGTTTCAACCGTCAGTAGATCGTCGAGCTTTGCCGGTTTGAGAAATTCGGTGCTGGCCGAGCGCACGGCAAATGCAATGCCCTCTTTCATCAATTCATTCTGGTCATGGCCCAGTTCACGCAAAAACTCGGTGCGCCCGCGTTCGATGAATCGGAAATAGTTGGCGTAGTAGACGATGCCGGCGGCGTCGGTGTCTTCGTAATAAACGCGGAGAATCAGTTCAGACATTGGGCTTTTGCAGCAAAAATTTTCCACTAAGTTGTTGCAAATTCAGTTGATGGCGTTTGGCAAACTCGGTGGCGGCCCAAACTACTTCAGGCCAGTGAGTGGTGAAATCGTCGCCAACCAGGGCACCGCCGGGAGCGAGCAGAGAATAGTAGTTGGCGAGATCGCGTGCGACCGATTCGTAATCGTGGGCCGCGTCGATATGTACCAGTTGCGGTCGTAAACCCATTTGTTGCATCAGTTGAAAAGCGGTGTCGGATGTTTGTGGGAACGGCACAATGTAATTTTCGAGTTTGCGCCGAATCACGTTCGCGAGAAACAAATAGTAAAGTTGCGGCCAGCCATGACGCGGCGCCAGTGAGGCGCGCGATTCGGGTCGTGTCAGATGGGTAATCGACCCGAGAAAGGTATCTACGGCCAGTACCGAGGACTCAAGGCCTGCAGCGCGGAGTTGTTCAGCCATGAAGATGGTTGATGCACCTTTCCAGACGCCAACCTCGATCACAAGGCTCGGCCGAATCACTCGAATGGCTTCCATTAACAATGGGTGTTCCGAGTTCCAACCCTGAGTATCGTCGGGATACAACGACGCATCGAATCCGGCATAGATATCGGTGCCGTGCAGTTTGGTCATTAATTCGTTCGCCAGCATCGTCTCAGCGCAATTCGTAATTGGTCAGGCCATGGCGGATCAACGCTCGCTTGAGTTCTTCGGGTGGAGTATCCCCGTTGGGGAAGCGCCAGTGCTTCGAGCGGAGCGGATTGAGGTGTTTGGCCATGACCGCATCAACGACCGCAACCCGTCCGTTGGCCTGACAAACGCGACTCGACCAGATGAAATCAAGGCCCCACGCACTGATCGACTCGCCGAAAGCTTCCTTGGCAAGTCCAAAGGCCATCGCCGAAAAGAATGGTGTCATGGTCTCGACAAAAGTGGACTCGCGCAGAATGCGTCCGGGACGGTTCGCAAGGTGGGGATGGCTTATGAAACTGTCGTGTGACAGGCTGGGCTGAAAAAGGTCAAGCGTGTGCAGGCGGGCAATGAACAGCATGCGGTTGATGTCTGATACGCTGAGCATTACATCGTGATCGATCTCGGCGATGTAATCGTAGTCACCCAGGTCCAGGCTTGTCAGGTGCGCCAGCAATTGGCCCTTGCCCAACACCTTGTGCGACACCTGCAGGTCAATGCCGCAGGGCAGACGGGGTACATAATTGTTACCGCTATAGTCGAAGATACCGAGTCGAAATCGTGGCGCCGCATCCATCTCGATACAAAATGGAGCATCGGGATTTACGTTGACGATGACCAGCGCTTCGCTCTCGCTCGTGGTGGTGTCCGCCGGAAAGGAGTTGCCTGCAAGCACGCCGCGAGTGCCCTCAGAACAGTTGGGAGTCGCCGGTCGAATCCGGGCCGGTCAGACCAAAATGCCGCCAGATACTTGCCGTTGCCACCCGTCCACGCGGCGTTCTCTGCAGATAGCCCTGCTGGATCAGATAGGGTTCCAGCACATCCTCGATGGTGTCGCGCGCTTCGCCGATGGCGGCGGCGAGGTTGTCCACGCCGACCGGGCCGCCGGCAAATTTTTCCAGCATTGCGCCCAGCAGTTTTCTGTCCATGACATCGAGGCCGAGATGGTCGACATCGAGCATGGTCAGTGCCGCATCCGCGACGTCACGCGTGATCCGGCCGTCGGCCTTGACCTCGGCAAAGTCCCGCACCCGGCGCAGCAAACGATTCGAGATACGCGGCGTGCCGCGACTGCGTCTGGCGATTTCCACGGCCCCGTCGTCGACAATGTCGCAGTTGAGCAGATGGGCCGAGCGGCGCACGATCAGGCTCAGCTCGTCTGGGGTGTAGAACTCCAGTCGGGCGACGATGCCGAAGCGGTCACGCAAGGGGTTGGTCAGCATGCCGGCGCGGGTGGTAGCGCCGATCAGGGTGAAGGGCGGCAGGTCGAGCTTGACGGAGCGCGCGGAAGGGCCTTCCCCGATCATGATGTCGATCTGGAAATCCTCCAGCGCCGGGTAGAGTATTTCCTCGACCACCGGACTCAGGCGGTGGATCTCGTCGATGAACAACACGTCATGTGGTTCGAGGTTGGTCAGCATGGCGGCCAGATCGCCCGCGCGCTCCAGTACCGGGCCCGATGTCTGGCGCAAGTTGACGCCCATCTCGTGGGCGATGATGTGCGCCAGCGTGGTTTTGCCCAGCCCCGGCGGGCCGAACAGCAGGACATGATCCATCGACTCGGCGCGGCGTTTGGCCGCTTCGATGAAAATTTCAAGCTGGCTGCGGATCTTCTGCTGGCCAATGTAGTCGGCCAGCCGCTTGGGCCGCAGGGCGCGCTCGAGTACCTCTTCCTGGACGGACTCCTTGCCCGCTGAAATCAGCCGCTCTGGCGCGGGATCTGCGAAATTGTCGGTCTGGATGCTCATGCCGTCAGTTTAGCCGAGGCCGGCCGGCTCACGATGTTTTGGACAGCAGCTTGAGTGCCTGGCGGATACCGTCGGAAACAGACACGTCCGGCGTCAGGCCCTTCGTCGCCATGAGCGCCTCGCGTTCGTTGTAGCCCAGCGCCAGAAGCGCATTCAGTATGTCGGAGGCGGTGTCGTTCGCCGTCTCGCCAGCGCCGACTTTTACGCCGCTTCCGGGCAGCGCCTTCGGTAGCCGGTCACGCAGCTCCAGTAGCAGCCGCTCGGCGGTTTTTTTGCCGATGCCCGGCACCTTGGTCAGTCGTGCCGCGTCTTGCAGCGTTACCGCTTGTGACAGCTCCGTCACCGACATGCCGGAGAGCACCGCCAGCGCCATGCGCGCGCCGATGCCGGAGATTTTCAATAACTGGCGAAAGGCAGTGCGCTCGTTTTCGGAACCGAATCCGTACAGAAAGTGGCCGTCTTCACGGACGATCATGTGCGTGTGCAGTGACACCGGCTCGCCGGTGGCCGGCAAGTTGTAAAAGGTGCTCATCGGCACATCGACTTCGTAGCCAAGGCCATGCACATCGATCGTGATGGAGGGTGGATTTTTTTCGAGAAGGATTCCGGAAATGCGAGCAATCATGTATCGGCTCCAGCGTAATTGGATGCAACGAGCTCTTCGATGCGAGTCACGATGTGGGTCATGACGGCGTTTTGATCGAAGTGAGTGTACTTCTTCGCAAACGCTTCGGCATTGGTGCGAAAGCGGGGACCGTTCAGCACCTGATTCAGCATTGCCGGCAAGTGTTGTGGGGTGTGTTCCGGATTTTGTATCAGTCCGGCGCCCATTTCCTCGACCCGCCGGGCGAAGAGAAACTGCTCCAGATGGCCGGGAATCGTGAGCACCGGCTTGCCCGCCAACAGGAAGGCGACGGTAGCGGCCGGACTGGCGTAAGTGAGCCCGGCGTCGGCCTGGCGCGCGACCTTGTTGAGATCCACTGGTTGTAGCGAAAACGACAGGTGTGGCGCGGTGTAACGCTCGACCAGATCGCTCGACAGGCCTGGCGCGTAAATCAGAACGCTGCCGGGAAGCTCATGCAGCGCCTGAAGAGCCGCCTCGACATGCGGAGTCTCCGGCCGCAGGTAGGAGAAAACGCGCGGGCCGGTGGCATTTGGCCAAGTGCTGTCGGCGGCGACGGCGGCAGGCAGCATGCCCCAGTAGCGGGCCGGCCCGCGTTGCGGATAGTGGTCCAACTCCGGAAAACTCAGCAAGCTGTCTTCGGCGACCTCGAAAAGCTGGGATAGAGAGCTCAGCGCCCGCCTGTCGTATCGTTCCAATACCTCGTTGATACTGACCAGCGCCAGATTGTCGAGTTCCAGCAGGCGCTCTTCGGGTACCGCCACCCAAGGCCGCATGTTGGGCGTCGGATGTACCGGTGGCGGGGTAAAGAATCCACTGCCAAAAAGCATGACCGGGATGTCCAGCGTACTCGCGGCGAGGATTGCGGTCGGCGCATGATCGGCGAGTAACACTCTTGCCTTTGTGAGGCGCAACAACTCGCGCCAGGCGACGACCAGGCCGAGCAGGTCGCTGCTTTGGCCGTAGCCGAAGCGCAGTAGTATGTCAGCATAGTTGAGCGGAGGCCGCTCACGCTGCTGTTCTGGGATGGCGGGAGCTTGCAGCCAGGCGAAGTCAGCCTGGGGCAGCAGTCGGGCAGCCTGGTGCGGCTGGGCCACTGCCCAGTGCACGTTTGAGCCGCGTCCTCGCAGTTGCCGGGCCACCGGCAGGAACGTGCCGACATGCCCCAGATTCGCGCCGAATTCCCAAGCGTAAAGAATGGAAGCCACTAAACCAGCCGTCCACGGCGTACGCGTTTTCCCAGCGTCGCCAGTGCGCCCATACCTTGTCCGCCATGGGCGTGGGCAATCGCGCAGGCCAGCGCGTCAGCCGCGTCCGGGCTGGGGATGCCGGGGAGCTTGAGCAGGCGCGCAACCATTTGCTGCACTTGCTCTTTGGCGGCCTTGCCGTGTCCAACCACGGCCTGTTTGACTTGCAGTGCGGTGTACTCTGCAACCGGCAGATTCGCCGTCACCAGGGCCGAAATTGCCGCACCACGCGCCTGACCCAGAAGCAGCGTGGACTGTGGATTGACATTGACGAACACAATCTCGACCGCTGCTTGCTGTGGTTGATAGGTGGCAATGATCTCGGCCAGTCCATCAAGCAGAGTCTTGATCCGCTGCGGCAGACTGCCTGCCGCGTCCGACTTGATGCAGCCGCTGGCGACATACGTCAGCGTGTTACCCCCAGAATCAATTACGCCAAACCCGGTACTTCTCAGACCGGGGTCAATGCCGAGAATGCGGAGGGTGGTCGCAGCCGGTGATTTCATTTCCGCGCAAGATACACGCCCCACACGGCAATCGCCATACCTGCCAGTGCCATGCCCGCGAGTCTTTCGTCGAACAGCCACCAGGCAATCAATGCGGTGCACGGTGGCACCAGATAGAACAGGCTGGCGAGATTCACAGCGGTGCCGCTGCGGATCAGGTAGTTGAGCAGGGAAACCGCGCCCAGCGAAAGCACCAGCACCAGCCAGGCCAGCGCAAAGAAGAAATCGGGAACCCATTCGACGCGGAAAGATTCGGTCAGGCTGGCGACCATCGCAGTGGCAACGGCGGTCGGCAGGAACTGGGCAATGGCGCCCGTGCGCCAATCAAAACTTGCGCAAAATCGTTTTTGGTACAGCGTGCCGACGGTGATGCCGACCAAGGCCGCCAGCACGGGCCATAAGGCGTCGAGGCCAAAGGTGCTGCCGATCTTGCCCGATACCACCATTGCCACACCGATGAAGCCAAGCGCGAGCCCGAACCACTGCCGCCCCAAAACGGCCTCGTTCAGCAACCAGCCTGCTCCGACGGCGGTCAGCAGCGGCTGAATGCCCACCACCAGACTGGCGACACCGGCCGGCAGTCCTTTTGAAATCGACATGAAGACACCACCAAGATAGACACCATGCACCAGCAGGCCGGTAACGCCGATATGAAACCACTGCCGCGCGCTTTTGGGCCACGGTGCACGCATGGCAAGCGCCAGAACAGTCATCAGCGCGAGCACCAACAGGTAGCGGATCAGCAGGAAGGTCAGCGGTTCTGCGTGTGGCAGGCCGAACTTGGCACCAATGAAGCCGGTGCTCCACAAGACAACAAAAAGAAAGGGCGCGTAGCGGGCCGCCGAAACAGCGTCCACGCTATTCGTCGATCATGGCCGTGGTGTAGACCTCTTGAACATCATCGAGTGCTTCAAGCGCATCGAGCAGCTTCTGCATTTTTACTGCGTCCTCGCCTTCGAACTCGGTTTCGTTCTGCGGTTTCATGGTCACTTCACCGAATTCCGGTTTGAAACCGGCTTGCTCCAGTGCTTCCTTGACCGCGGCAAAATCATTGGGCGGAGTGATGACTTCAATTGAGCCGTCCTCGTTGTTCATCACATCATCAGCACCGGCTTCGATGGCTGCATCCATCAAAGTGGCTTCGTCGGTGCCGGGTGCGAACAGCATCTGCCCGCAGTGGGTGAACAAGAAGGCGACGCTGCCGTCGGTGCCCATATTGCCGCCGTGCTTGGCGAATGCATGGCGTACATCGGCCACGGTGCGTACTTTGTTGTCGGTGAGGCAATCCACCATGACGGCCGCGCCATTGATGCCGTAACCTTCGTAGCGAACTTCTTCGTAGTTGACGCCTTCAAGCTGGCCGGTGCCGCGTTTTATGGCGTTGTCGATATTGTCCTTGGGCAGGCTCTGCGCCTTGGCTTTCTCGATCGCCAGACGTAGCCTGGGGTTGGCGCCAATATCGCCACCACCCATTTTTGCCGCGACGGTGACTTCTTTGATCAGTTTGGTGAAAACCTTGCCGCGCTTGGCGTCCTGGCGCCCTTTACGATGTTGGATATTGGCCCATTTTGAATGTCCGGCCATAGTCGTTTCCCTGGTTGCGCGGCTTTGCCGCGATGTGGTTTCGATGCCGTGCTGAGCCGGTTGCCAGTCTGTTATTGGCTTGTTACGGGCTTGTCACTGGCTTGTCAATTAGAATCGCAAATTTTAGCACTCCGGGAACTCGCGCCATGACTCAGCCCCTGCCAATCGCCAAAAGCGGCGAGCTCGAACTCGCTCTGTTGCCGCAGTTCGCCAACCGCCACGGTCTGATCACCGGTGCGACGGGCACCGGCAAGACCGTGACCCTGCAAGTCATCGCCGAACAGCTCTCGGCCGCTGGCGTACCGGTGTTTCTGTCCGACGCCAAGGGCGACTTGTCCGGCCTCGGCGCTACCGGCGTTACCTCCGAGAAACTGCAAAAGCGCCTGGACAAAATGGGTATCAAAGACTGGGCGCCGAAAGCCAGCCCGGTAATGTTCTGGGATGTCTTCGGCCAGCGCGATCATGGCGGTCATCCGGTGCGCGCCACCATTTCCGATATGGGTCCGTTGTTGTTGGGGCGGTTACTCAACCTCAATGACACCCAGGGTGGTGTGCTGCAACTGGTGTTCAGGGTTGCCGACGATCAGGGGTTGCTGTTGCTCGATTTGAAGGACTTGCGCGCAATGGTGCAGCATGTCGGTGAGCATGCGGCCGAGTACAAGACGCGGTACGGCAATGTTTCGGCCGCCTCAATCGGGGCCATTCAGCGCGGCCTGCTGACACTCGAAGAGCAGGG
>JAIPCF010000093.1 GCA_021738385.1 Sulfuritalea sp.
TGAGCAGCGTCGATGCGCGGCATGTCGGCCAGCAACACGACCACGGCATCGATATCGGGAGCCAGCGCAGCAAGGCCGGCGCGCAAGGACGACGCCATGCCGCTCGCATGATCCGGATTATGAACGAAGCTCACCTGAAGACCGGCCAAACAGGTTTGTATTTCATCGGCCGATGCCCCGGTGACCACGTGCACGGAGCTGCAGCGCGAGGCCAGCGCCGCGTTTGCCGCGCGCCGCGCCATGGGCACACCACCCACCGGCCGCAGCAGCTTGTTGTCGCCACCCATGCGGCTGCCACTGCCGGCTGCAAGTATCAAGGCCGCCACTTTACGACCGGCAGGCGCCTTGACCGGAGCGGGCTGCGCAGCCGATTCGTCGTCGTCGATTTCCAGCGGACTGCGAATCAAACCGCCGACGCCCATGGCCATGATCTGTTCACCGGCCATCGGCAATCCCGCCAGCATGCGTTGCAAGACCCAGTCCAGTCCATTGCTGCGCCGTGAACGCGCACAACCGGGAAGAATGATCACCGGCACTTTGCCAATCTGCGCCAGCAGCAGCATATTGCCCGGCTCCACCGGCATGCCGAAATGAATGATTTCGCCACCCGCTGCATCGATGCCGGCGGGCACGGTATCGGCCCGATCCTTGGGCACCGTCGTGCCGGCGATCAGGACCAGCGTACAGCCGGCGGCCAGCGCTTCGCGCAAAGCGTTGGTAACGGCAGCACTATCGTGCGCGCAACGTTGCACCAGCCCCAGGTGGCTGCCCAGATCTTCCAGACGCCGGCGACTGCTATTCACTGCCGTTGTGTAATTTCGCTGCGGATCGCCCGGCTGTTCGGTGACGATGAGCGCCGCGCGCTGCGGCTGATAAGGCAGCATGGTCAACGCCGGCACCTGCCCCCCCGCTTGCGCCCTGCAGGCTTCGACTAGCCCGCGCTTGACGGCCAGCGGAATGATCTTGACCGTGGCAATCACGGCTCCGGCCCTGACAGCTGAATACGGCGGCAAGGTGGCAACCGTCACCGATTCGTCGAGCCGGTTGATGGCGTGGATGATCCCGGCATTGATGTTGACCAGACCGCGCTCCACGGCGTAAAGATTGCAGCGCCCGGCTTGCGGCGCGCGTGTGGAAGTGCCCGGTCCGCCAAGCACGGCGGCGACCAGACCGGCTGCCGCGTTTTCGTCGACATCATCCGCCTCCAGCCGCGCCCCGGTGACACGCAGGATGCCCGCCGCACTCAGTTCGGAAAAGTCGGCGCTGGTGAGACGGCGACCTTTCTTCAATATCCGCTCCGGCAGGCGCAGGCTGTGCGCCAGCAGCAGCCCGTCGCACTCCGCCAGCGGAAATTCGCCAAAGATCACGTGCTGGCTACCGCGCCTGTTGCTCCGCGTTCGCCGCGATAACGAACCTGGATCAGTTCGGCGAGGATGGACACTGCTATTTCGGCTGGCGAACGACCGCCCAGATCGAGACCAATCGGAGAATGAATGCGCCCCACCAATTCTGCCAGCCCGGCAGCGCGCAAACGCTCCAGACGCTTTTCATGGGTGCGCCTGCTGCCAAGCGCTCCTATATAGAACACCTTGCTCGGCAGGGCCAGCTCAAGTGCTGGATCATCGAGCTTCGGATCATGCGAAAGCGCGACCAGCGCTGTTGCGGCGTCAAGGCCCAGGCGCGCCAAAGCTTCGTCCGGCCACTCGTCCGACAGCCGCACACCAGGAAAGCGCTCGGGCGAGGCGAAGGCGCCGCGCGGATCGATCACGATGACTTCAAAACCGGCAGCCGCCGCAATTTGTGAAAGCGCTTGCGCAATATGTACCGCACCGACGATCAACAGACGCGGTGCCGGTATGTAGGAGCGTGCAAACAGTCCGTCGGCGCCGCCAAGCTTCGCGCTGCGCCCGGTAATCAACAGACTTCCCGCTTCCGCCGCTTGCTCTGCCGACAACGACAATTCGCCTTCAGTACTCGCTGCATCAATCAGGCACTGGGCACCGTCCGCCAGACGGGTGACCAGCACCAATGGCTGCCGCTCTCGTTGTGCAACCGCGATCCGATCGACGATGGCGTTTTTCATTCGACCGGCTCCACAAATACCTGAACTCGCCCGCCGCAGGCCAGTCCGACCTCCCAGGCCTGCTCGTCGCTGACACCGAACTCGAGCATTTGCGGCTTGCCTGAAGCCATGACCTGACTGGCGGCGTCAATTACCGCGCCCTCGATGCAACCGCCCGATACCGAGCCGACAAAATGCCCTTCTGCGTCGACCACCAGATGGCTACCTTCGGGACGCGGTGAGGAACCCCAGGTACTGACCACCGTGGCAAGTGCCGCGGACTTGCCCGCTGCCTTCCACTGGCGCAGGGTTTCAAACAGGGAATCGTTGTCAGTAGTCACGTTTGCTCTCGTTTCGTTCAATGGTGCACATTTCAGCGAGCCTGCCGTTCCGCCGCGTACCCGCTAAATCCGGACCCGCCGGGTTCATGCGATTGCGCCCACGGATTGTGCCGGAATTGTCCCGACCAATAATGCCAGATCGTGAAAGGCACATTTCAGCCTTCAAATTGCCCCCGGGCCAATATTTCACGTGAGCAGGAAAAACCTTACCAAAGAGATTGACATAGACGCAGTTGTTTGCATACAGTGTACCGTATCCGTCTTTAGCGTGGCTGATCGAAGACAAAAGCCGACCGGTTTCTGCGCTCGATCCATCAGAAATTCAGGACTTTCAAATTACTTCAAGAGCAGGCTGGTGCTTGTTTGATGAGCCCCAGATACAGAAGTCGTAGCGTAGAGTTGCAGAAGGCAATTTAAGTAATCCATACAAAAATCGAGGAGACAAAACATGCAAACGCGCATCATGCTGGATGAGAGTGAGATTCCCACCCACTGGTACAACGTGGTGGCCGATATGCCGAATCCGCCTTTGCCGCCGCTGGGCCCGGACGGCAATCCGGTAGGGCCGGAACAAATGCTGGCGATTTTCCCGGGCAATCTGCTTGAACAGGAAATGAGCGCCGAGCGCTGGATTCCAATCCCCGAAGAAGTTCGCAACGTCTACCAGCTATGGCGCCCGACACCACTGGTGCGGGCCCATCGGCTGGAAAAAATGCTCGGCACTCCCGCCAAGATCTTCTTCAAATACGAAGGCGTCAGCCCCTCAGGATCGCACAAGACCAACACCTCGATTCCGCAGGCTTATTACAACAAGCAGGCCGGCTTCTCCCGTCTGACCACCGAAACCGGTGCCGGTCAATGGGGATCGGCCCTCGCGTTTGCCGGGCAGATGTTCGACATCGATGTGCGCATCTACATGGTGAAGATCAGTTACGAACAGAAACCCTACCGTCGCTCGATGATGCAGACCTGGGGCGCGAATGTTTTCCCCAGCCCGACCGACATGACCGAAGCCGGCCGCAAGGCACTGGCCGCAGACCCGAACAATCAGGGCAGTCTTGGCCTGGCGATTTCCGAAGCCGTTGAAGAGGCCGCCTCGCGTGCGGACACCAACTATTCGCTGGGTTCGGTGCTCAACCATGTCTTGTTGCACCAGACCATCATTGGTCAGGAAGCCAAAAAGCAGTTGGAAAAAGTCGGCGAATACCCCGACATGGTGTTTGCGCCCTGCGGTGGCGGCTCGAACTTCGCCGGCATCGCCTTCCCCTTCCTCGCCGACAATGCAGCCGGCAAGAAAGTCCGTCTGGTAGGGGTCGAGCCGACCTCCTGCCCGTCAATGACCAAGGGTGTGTATGCCTATGACTACGGCGACGTCTCCGGTTACACGCCGCTGATGAAAATGTACACGCTGGGTCACAACTTCATGCCACCGGGCATCCACGCGGGCGGCCTGCGTTATCACGGCGAGTCGCCCCTGGTTTCGCAGCTGTATCACGAGAAGCTGATCGAAGCCGTTGCCGTGCCGCAAGTGGCCACGTTTGCCGCTGGTGTCATGTTCGCCAAGGCCGAAGGCATCATCCCGGCGCCAGAATCCTGCCACGGCATTCGCGCTGTCATCGACGAGGCGCTGCGCTGCAAGGAATCGGGTGAGCCGAAGACGCTGCTGTTCTGCCTCTCGGGACACGGTCACTTCGACATGGCCTCCTACGACCGCTATCTGTCGGGCAAACTGGAAGACTTCGACTATCCAAGCGAGTTGGTTGACGAGGCGCTGAAGGAACTGCCGAAGGTCGATTGGCCGCCACTGGCTGCCTGAGTTTCACAGCAAAGAAAGCCGATAAAAAGGAAGGGAGCGTGAGCTCTCTTCCTTTTTTATTCCTCTCTAACCTGCAATCAACATTCCGGTGCGCTACGCGTATAAGCATCGATCAGTTACCTGATTTGAATCGAACCGTCTTTGACCGCGCGCAAGCGGCCGGATCAACACTTTCCGGACTCCCGGCAAGTGCTTCGTCTGTTTGCCATGCCACGCAGTATCATTAATGCATGGCAACTCCCGCGAAAAACGCTACACCGACAAAAGCCCGGCCGACTCCAAAACCGACGACGAAACGCTCCGCGCCGTCCAAGCCGTTTCTTCGCTTCTATCACTCCGACGGGCTGCGCAAGAAGACACTCGCGCTACTCAGCGCGATCGAGAAGACCGAGGACGCCACGACGCACCGCGACGCTCTCTCGAATCTGGTGATGGAATTGACCAACAGCGGTATGGACTACTACTTCATGAGACCACTCAAACTCGCCAAAGCGGGTTTTATAGTTGAGCGATCGGCGAGCCTGGGGCTGGTCGGAGTACAGCAGGTGATGGGCTCCGTTGTCCATCGGATCATCGGCCGTATGGATAGCCCCCAGCTACTTTCTGTGTGCGGATCCATCCGGCAGCTCATGCTCTGAGCCCAATAGCAATCACCTGATTTCCGGAACAACGCTTTGGGCTTATTGAGCGAGTGAGGCATAAAGCTTTGCTCGACCATGTCTCACCTGGCCATCTCATTACGGCCAACGACCGACACTGACGACCATGAAAATCCCATTCTCTGAGCGTCGGCTCCAAGAGGGACAGAGGTCATCCATCTACATGCACGATTGATTCAGCCGTGGCAGGCCGTCCATCCTGAAACACGCGGCGCATGGCCGAAACAGCTACGTACCTGGTCGATCACGTCTTTCTGCCGCTGCTGGTGCAGCAATGGGTGCAGACGGTGCCATCCAGTGCCAGCAGTCTTCCAGTATGAGCACTTTCAGGCTTGACAGGGGCTGGTTTCAAAATTCGCTAGCGACAACAACTCGTATTGGTCCAGTCAGCGAGCGTCGTACTTCAAGGTCGTCTGGTTTGTCATGGCGCCCCAGAGATCCTGCTGCGACGTACAGCCGGATGTTGCAGGTATCACCGGATTATGCAGACTGCAATTTTCATCCCCGGGCATGTATCCCCATTCGGACTTTGTTTGTTCGATACCATTGACCCAGAACTGGAGCACCAAATAAACAGGAAAGTCCTTATCAAATCTTCTTAGCAACCCGCCAACTTCGGGCATCGAACTTACCCGCTTGTAACTGCTGGTGGATATCCAGTCGGTACACCAATAGGGATTTTCTCTTGCATATTTTTCCTGGTCACCACGGGTTGTCATCACGTCTTGAAAGCGATTCTGGTCCTCGGTATCGATGAAAACATGCTTCCTGTCTGGCGTCAGCAGGCGAAATCTGAGCTTGGCTCCGAGTTCCGGTGCTGGATACCATGTCCTTAGATTTCCGCTGTTGTTGCTGTTGCCGCCACTCGTTACCCTTCTTGCCAGCATCATCAACTGCATGTCTCCCGGGTTAAGTGAACTGCTGCCCAGTTCCCACTTGCCTCCCCAAAAGTAATTTGGATCTGTCTTGGCTTTTTCTTCTTCCTTCTTTAGCCAATCCTCGGTCCGCTCAAGATAGATCCCAAGCTCTGCCCCGTATCCGCCAGGGTAATCGTTGCTGTTTCTGAATTTCGGGCACAGGCCTTTCCAGAGATGGAGGATCACCCCTTCCTTTCCTTCAGGAACACCCAGTGTTCTGTACTGGCTGTCGCTGATGCTGATTCCAAGCTGCCGCTGCACGTTGTCCTTCTTTATCACGATAATCCGTTCTGCATAGCCGGGAAAGGCAACGCCCTGAAAGCAGGGCAGCAACTCGCACTGCTTTTGCCAATACGGGCTGATCCGGTCGTGGCGCAGGCCGCAATCGTCGGTCCATGTTTCCACTTTTCTGAACGCCGACTCAGTGGCGTACGCGTTTTCAATGTTCCTTGCATGCGCCCATGACGGAAACAGGGAGGTCGCAGCCAGTGCGCCGGTCATTTCGAGAAAACTCCGCCGCGACATGCCGGTTGGCAGGATCCCGGGCTGTGGTGAATGAGCTGCTTTTCGGTACATGTAACCTCCGCGAAATGTCAATGCCAAACAGCGACTGTCCTTAATTGGCGTCTTTTCATTGGTACAGGTTCCAGGTGTAAGTCGCGTTGATTGTTCCTGTAAGCACTTGCGGTCCGAGAATTGCGCTGATTCCCAGACCGGATGGCGTGAAGTCTCCCCATTTCGCCGTCGGCAGTTCCAGACCCACGCCGGGGAGACTGAATGCGTAGGCGATGCCGGGGCGATTGCTCAGAACATCGGCCGGATTTGCATAGGCGTGGTAAGTGATGCCCACACCCTCTACAGGAACGAAGCTGGCGGCACCCACCACACCGCTACCTCCGCCAAGAAAGAACGTAACGGCACCCTCATAATCCCAGTTGGTGGTGTATGAAAATCCCACAGTGCCTTGTGCCAGCAGAAATATGGCCGGCTTGAGAAATACCCGGTATTCCCAGAACTCTTCTCCCTTGCCCGGACATAGCAGAGGCGGATTGCTCGGTCCTTTCCCCTTCGCCCTGCGGGCCGGTAGCTGGGGTTTCAAGCCGGCACGTTCCAGATAGCGATTGATTGCTTTGATATCTCCGCCGCAAATCAGATCAGCGTTGCGGAACAGTTTGATGAGCACATCGGACTTTTGAGCGGCGGTATACATGCGCCGGACCTCGGGCATCGTATCATCCATGTTCTCGCTGACGAACTCCTCGGCCTCCCTGTATATCGGGCTGTTCTTGCCGATGTTCTTCAGGGATGGCTGCAGCTTTCCCGCCTCCTTTTTAACCAGATCCATTGCCTGGTCCATGAACCCGAGCTTCATGCCCTTGTTGATATTCCTTACCGTATCCTTGCATATCTGTCGCCTCACGGCGTCGGTCGGTTTGATGCATTTGCCGTCACCGGAAAAGTTCTGAATCAGACCAAGGTCGCAGGTCGGGATATGTTCCCAAACCATGCATGCACGCAATCCGGCTTTTCCGCACGGGCCTTGAGTCGGGCCGAAACCCAGCGATTTGGCGACATCGGCGCCTTTGTCCTTGACCACATTCGCGGCGTTGACAGCCGTGGTCTTGGCGGCAGTTGCTGCCTTGACCGTGGTTTTGGTTACGGTGGCCTTGGCAGCTTTCGCTTTTTTCGCAGCAGCGGCAGCGGCTTTTTCGGCGGCGGCTTTGGCTTCCCGGGCCTTGCAGGGCGCGTCGAAAGCCGCGCATGCCGCCTGTGCTGTTGAAGTCAGCATCAATACGGAGGCGGCGACTAAAACGATGAGGCAAATCTTGCGATCAAGCAAGGTAACAGGGGTCACAGTCAAACTCCTTCAGTCAATGTTCAATCACCTGATTGAGCTGTTCAAGAACGACTCCGGTATCCAAGCCCCGCTTCTAGCTTGGCCACTGCTGATTGGTGAGTCACCTGAGGACTCTTGAAGTGGAATCCAAACTCTGCAAAAACGAAAACCATTTCTATTTCAAAAGCCCACAACAGGATGCCAGAATACACCTAACTAAATTGTGTGTATTTAGTATCGCAAGTTTGGGTTGGAAGCGGCGAAACCGAATCTACTTCGGGTCGTGCAAGATTTCGATACTGGGCCTTTTGACATGGGATGGGACAACATGGATCTGAATCAAGACTTGCGCAAAAGAGCAACCTCATAGAAAACTATCAGGCAGTGCCGCAACAATTAGTTGCTTGCACCGATCAACACAGGACGCAAGGCTTGACAGCGCTTCGAAAGACGGGCGTAGTTATTTGGCACATTCAATTGAAAAACTCGATTTCGTTGGCATGATCGAGTGTTCCAACAAACCCAAACCGTCACGGCATGCAAAGTCAACATTAGTCATTAACCAGTATCCAGTGGCTGAACTCCCGGCCTGGCCGGGCAATGTGATGGTTAACGTGAAACAACGCATTCGGAGCGACGGCTGATAGTCGAGCGAAGCGAGCTGACCGGTAGCCCCGCCCTGGGGCGGGGATGGGGGTGGGGGGCCTTCAATTCGCTTTTAGGATGTTTCATCATCAGGGGTGCCGGATCACTGCATGAAAGCTAGTGGGATATCATCCAGGCGGTCAAGACACCGCTGGAGAAATGAGTAATGAACGCATCCCCATTTGAATGTGACAAGCTGATTCGCTTCCATCACTGCGACCCGGCAGGCATCGTTTTCTATCCCCAGTATTTCGTGCTGTTCAACGAACTGGTCGAAGACTGGTTCAATCAGGGCCTGGGCATCGACTTTGCCAAATTCCATGTCGAGCAAGGACTGGGGGTGCCGATGGGAAGCATCGTGTGCCGCTTCCTTTCACCGAGCAAGGTCGGTGAAATATTGCGCCTGTCGCTGTCGATCAACCGGATCGGGAAAAGCTCACTGGAACTGAATGTAATCGGAAGGTCCGCGGGAGTGAACCGCATACAGGCGACGCTTACCGTCGTCCTGGCCTCTTTGAAGACGATGCGCTCGAGTCCATTTACGGACGAGCTGCGGGCAAAGCTGGAAGGCTATTTGTTGCCGGAACTCTCGGCTGGAGAGGCTGCGGCCTGATCCGCCAACCTGGCGGCGAAATCAGTCAGCGCACGCTGAAATTCCTCGACTGAAGCATCCGGAATCTCGTTGCCGCATTCGTAGCAATGATTGCCGTTGGTGCGGTCGACCCAGCGGCAGCCGCAGTGATCGCAGGCCAGCTCTGGAGCGCCCCTTGGATTGATGAAGATCATCGGCAGGCTCCCAGAAAAGCCAGCCCGAGCGAGTCGAGAAAATCTTCATAGCCGGCATCCTGCAATTGGGCTTTGTTCTTGAAACAAAAGAACATGATGCGACCACGCCGAATCAGGCGCTTCATTGCACTGGGAACATCTCCGTCCAGCTTTTCCAGCATGGTTTCCATGGCTTCCTCATCTGCCACCAGCAGCAGGTCGACCTGGGTCGAAGCCATGCCGGCGAAGCGCTCGATGCGCGCCGACATGCCGCTGTCTTCCAGTTGCCATGCCATCATCGACACTTCTTTTGCCACTTGCACGCCTTCCAGATGCTTGCCGGGAAGAATGCCCGACGCCTCGCGTGAAACGAAGCCGATCCGGGAACCAATTTCCATTTCAACGAACAGCTCGCGATACCGATCCAGCATGTCCTGCCAGGTTGCTATGTCACCGAACATTTGATCCATAACAGTCGTCATCAGTGTTTGGGCGTTGCCAGTTCCAGTGATTCGATGAAGTCGAGAATACCCGCTGCCTCCAACTCATCCCGCTGTTTCAAAAGAAAGGGTTTGATTTGCAGCCTGCGCACGAGACCCGCCATGTTGGGTTCACTAACGGCACACACGGTATCCATTGCAGTCTCGCTCATGACCAGCAGCATTCCCCATTCCGCTGGAAAGCGTCCATCGAAATCGCAACGCTCTGTCGGTTTGGCATTCCCAGGCCACCACAGCCAGGCTGAGCCGCACTTGGTGTTGTAATCGTCCGAATTGATAAATGCCACGGCCAAGGTCTCACTCGTCTCGCACTCGGCTTCTGGCAATACCGCCAACACCTGTTGCCAGGACGCCTCGTTTAGCCTCATGCGTCGGGAATCACCGCGGTCACTTCAATTTCCACCTTGGCGCCCACTTCGACGAAGCCGGCGACCTGCACCGCTGTCATGGCCGCGTTGTAGCTACCGATGATTTCGCGAAACACCTTGCCCAGTTCCTTTTGCGACCTGTCATATTCATCCTTGTCACCCAGATACCAGGTCATGCGCACGATGTGTTCGGGTTTCGCCCCGGCTTCCGCCAGAATTGCAACAATGTTTCTCAGAGCCTGCGCGGCCTGCCCCACCAGATCGTCCGCATGAAATTTGCACTGGCCGTCCCATCCCACCTGCCCGGCGACAAACACCAGTTGCCCGCGCGGGGCGACAAGGCCGTGACTGTAGCCTTTGGCTTCTTTCCAGCCGGGGGGGGACAATTTCCTCATCAATGCTCTCCTTGGTCGATTTATCTGAGTCTGAAACGCTGCAACTTGCCGGTCTCGGTTCGAGGCAAGGTGCTGGCAAATTCGATGCTGCGTGGGTACTTGTAGGGTGCGATCGTCTGCTTTACAAAGTCCTGCAATTCCTTGGTCAACTCCGGTGACGGCTGAGTGCCGGGCTTCAGCACGACGAAGGCTTTGACGATTTGCCCGCGCTCATCGTCGGCAGCGCCGACGACACCGCATTCGGCCACCTTGGGATGACGCAACAAGGCATCCTCGACTTCCGGCCCGGCGATGTTATATCCGGCTGAAATGATCATGTCATCAGTGCGGGAGTGATAGATGAAGTAGCCGTCGGCATCCATCGAGTAGGCGTCACCGGTGTAGTTCCATCCATCCTTGACGTATTTGGCCTGACGTTCGTCGGCGAGATAACGGCAGCCTGTGGGACCTTTCACGGCCAGGTTGCCGACTTCGCCCACTGCGGCAGGCTTGCCCGCGTCGTCCATCACACACGCCACATAGCCGGGAACGGCGGTACCGGTGGCGCCGGAGCGGGCATGGGCTTCGTCAGCCGATATGAAAATGTGCATCAGTTCCGTGGCGCCGATACCGTCAATCATCTCGATACCGGTCGTCTCCCGCCACAGGTCACGCGTTGCCCCCGGTAGTGCTTCGCCGGCCGAAACACATTTGCGCAAGCTGCTGTTGCGCAACGGCCCCGCCAAAGGCGCAATCGCACGGTATGAAGTCGGCGCGGTAAACAGAATGGTCGCCTTGTAGGTCGCAATGGCGTCAACCAGATCCTGCGGCGCGCCCTGCTCCAGCAATACCGTTGACGCACCCACGCTGAGCGGAAACAGCAGCAAGCCACCGAGGCCGAAGGTAAAAGCCAGGGGCGGCGTACCCATGAAAATATCGTCGGCCACCGGACGCAGCACGTGTGGCGGCCAACAGACGCAGGAGGCCATGACGTCGCGATGAAAATGCATGGTGGCCTTGGGCTGACCGGTGGTGCCCGAAGTAAACGCGAGTACGCAGGTGTCGTCGCGCGCAGTGTCTACCGTGTCGAAAGCAGTTGCATGTTTCGCCATCGCCGATTCGAGACCGTCCACGCCGCTGTCGTTGAAGTAACGAATGTGCTTGAGTTCAGGCGACTCGACGGCGGCCAGCTTCAGCTCTTCGGCCAGGCGCAGGTCACACAGCGCATGGCTTACTTTGGCCTTGGCAATGACGTGTTTGAGTTCCTTGGCCCGCAGCAAAGGCATGGTCGCCACGGCAACCGCGCCGGCCTTCATCACCGCAAACCAGCAGGCCGCCATCATCGGGTTGTTCGGTGCGCGCAGCAGAACCCGATTGCCGGCCACCAGTCCCATGTCCTTGACCAGCACGTTGGCGATGCGATTGGCCCGCTCTTGCAGATCAGCGTAGGACCAGCGCACACCCGGCGCCTGGATGCATACGCGCTCGCCCCGGCCTTCGGCAATGTGCTGGTCGAGCAGCGGCACGGCACAATTCAGCCGCTCGGGAAACTTCAGCTCGGGCAGCTCGAACAGAAATTCAGGTTGTTGGGACTCCGGCGGCAGATTGTCACGAGTAAAGCTGTCGATGTGGGCGCTGTAAGTCATTTCATTTCTCCATCATTGGCTTGCCGTCATTCCAGGGCCGAGCAGCGGAACCCGGAATCCATGGTGCGCCTGGATTCCCGCTTTCGCGGGAATGACGGACAGATGGCTCACCGGCCGGCGCTAGGTTCCAACCCGGTCAGATACGAACCCCGAGGCGATACCCCTCCTGAATCGCCTGATCGAGGCCGCGCGGCACCGTGGCGTCGCCGCCGCCGTGCAATTCATCGACCATCCACTGGAACTCGTGGAACAGGTCGTGGTTGGCCTTGCGCGGGCTGGAGACGAGCACGCTGTCGCAGGGGATGAACTGTTCGCCCTTGGGTGTCTTGACCGTCGCACCTTCCGCGGTGACTTTGACCAGGTGCGCCAGGGTCACGGTCTTGATGCCCAGTTCGTCCACCCAGGCGGTATGCCGCCATTTGAAGGTCGGCATGATGTCGCCGCCGATGCGCTTTTCCTTTTCCACCACGGTAACTTCGTGGCCGGCCTTGGCGAGGAACTCGGAGATGGTCAGGCCGATCTTGCCACCACCAATCATCACCACGCGCTTGCCCGGCTTGACTCGCCCATGAGCGACATCCAGCGCGTCGACCAGCAGGTCGGCGCCGTCGAGATACTGGAACACCTCCATGTCGGTGCGGGCGCCAGCGGCTACGATACAGACATCGTATTCGTGCAGCACACTACGCATGAATTTGGCGTTGGCCTCGGTGTTGAGCCGCACTTCGACGCCAAGCTTTTTCGCCATGACACCATAGTAGTCGATCACGCTTTGCAGGTCGGCCGGGCGCGCCAGGTCATTGGCGGCATACGCGGCGAGGTTGCCGCCCATTTTGTCTGACTTGTCGAACACCGTCACGCTATGGCCGCGGCGGCGGGCGGTAATCGCCGCTTCCATGCCGGCCGGGCCGGCGCCGATGATCATGATGCGTTTCTTTTCGGTGGCCTCGGTGACGTGGTATTCGGGCTCGACTTCATGGCCGAGCATCGGGTTCATGGTGCAGGTATAGGGCAGATCGCGGAACAGGCGCGAGAGGCAGTTGAGCGAACCGATGCAGGGGCGGACTTCTTCCATGCGGTCTTCGGCGGCCTTGTGAATCATCTCCGGGTCGGCAAGCAAGGGGCGACAAACTTCCCAGTAGTCGAAGACCTCGTTCTTCACGCAATCGTTGGCCATGGCCGGATCGGGCAAGCGATTGCCGAAAGCGACCAGCACGTTGGGAAACATCTTCTTGGCTTTTTCCGAAAGGAAGTTCCAGTAGCCTGGCTCGACGTCGCGACCGAAGGAGGATTCCGGCGCTTCCTGCCAGCCGACCGTGACAGAGATCATGTCCACCCCACAGTCGACGGCCTGCTGCATGAGCTCGAAGGATTCGTCCTGGGTGTTACCACCCCAGCGGTCCATCAGCTCGGCTCCATTGAGCCGCACGGACAAGGGGTTGTCGGGCGTGGCCTGCTTGATGCCGTCGATCAGCTCGCGCA
>JAIPCF010000094.1 GCA_021738385.1 Sulfuritalea sp.
CCCGAGCAGGTCATCGCCCGCTATCCGCGCATCGAAGCCGGCATTCGCGGCCTGCGCGAGGCCGGCTTCGGCATCCTGGTCAAGGATGCGTCGCTGGGCGGCGAGTATCCGGTGATGAACGGCACCCTCCTCCATCCCCTGGATCAGGGCTGTTTTTCCAGCTTCGGCGCGCACCCGCGTTTCGAGATCGCGCTGGAACGGGCGCTCACCGAGTTGCTACAGGGCCGGGGCCTGGATGCCCTGGTCGGCTTTCCCGCGCCCGGCTTCGACCTGGACGAGATCGCCGCTTCACCCAATATCGAGATCCATTTCGTCGACTCCAGCGGCATCATCAGCTGGAACTTCCTCGGCGCCACGCCGGACTTCGATTTCCGTGACTGGAACTTTTCCGCCACCACGGAGGAAGACTACCGCTGGCTGGTGGACCGCCTGCATCGCGACGACCATGACATATACATTGCTGACTTCCAGCATCTGGGTGTCTACGCCTGCCGGATCCTGGTGCCGGGCATGTCGGAAATCTACCCGCTGGACGAACTGGAATGGGAGAACAACAGCGTCGGCAATATCGTTCGCGAGGCCATCCTGCACCTGCCGGAACTGGATGACACGGAAAGCGTCGCCTTGCTGGAGACCCTGAATGAACTCGATTTGCCGGATCAGCGCCCGGTAGCCACGCTGATCGGGCTGGCGGCGGACCCCGATTCCTTCTGGGCCGATCTGCGTGTCGGCGAATTGAAAACCCTGCTGGCGCTGGCCATCGGCGATGACGAAGCGATTCGGGAAGGCTGCGAATGGGTGCGCCACTTCGAACAGATCGACAACGACCGCCGTCTGGTCTATCGCTGCATCGAGACCCTGCTCGATCTGGGCAGCGCCGACGAATACGGCAGCGCCTTGTCGCATCTCTACGGCACCGCGACCCTGTCCACCGCAGAAGCGATGCTGCAGCAAAAGCAACGCTTCTTCGGCATCGAAGCGCCAGGCATGGGCCTCAAGGGCTGCGACCTGCACCAGAAATTGCTGGCGGCTTACGCCAAGCTGCCTCATTATTGAGTCGGCTGTAATCCACTTGAACGTTCGCCCTGAGCTTGTCGAAGGGCATTCTGGGCTTCGACAAGCTCAGCCCGAACGGTGGTTTCAAGTTCAAAGGAGCCGGCTCAATAAAAGCCTGCCGACCTCGCTCTTTATGGTTTGCACGCCGCGATCCGAAATTGATGTTTCAGAGAGTGGACAGTGATCGAAGCTGTTTGGAGCACGCGAAGCCAATCCGCTAACTCCGACCTTTCTTCGGCACGATTACTCCGCAGCAGTCATTGGATAGAGGCTGTCGGTTGAGTTCTTCTGAGCGTCGACAAGACTGCCTTATCGGACGATAGTCAAAGCATCCTGGCGATACTCGACATCGGACAGCAAGCGCCCCAGTTCCTTTTTGACCACGGCGTAGCATTCACACGCGCTGGATTCCAGACCGGCCCGATCAAGCACCGAAATGTGGCCACGGCGGTAACTGATGAAGCCAGCGCGCTGCAGGTTTCCCGCCGCCTCGGTAATGCCTTCGCGGCGCACGCCGAGCATACTGGCGACCAATTCCTGCGTCATCACCAGCTCGCTGGAAGGCTGTCGATCCAGGGTCAGCAAAAGCCAGCGGCAGAGTTGCTGTTCCACGGAATGGTGCCGATTGCAGGCGGCGGTCTGCGCCATCTGGGTAATCAGCGCCTGGGTGTAGCGTAGCAGCAGGCGTTGCAGCGCGCCGGCGCGGTTGAATTCCTGCATCAGCAGGCGGCGCTCCAGGCGGTAAGCGTGGCCCGCCGTCTGCACCACGGCGGAACTTGAGGTGGTGTTGCCGCCCATGAAAAGTGAAATCCCGACCACGCCCTCGTTGCCGACACCTGCGGTTTCGGCCGATGCGCCGGACTCCATGACATAGTGCAGCGAGACGATCGAGGTGGTAGGAAAATAGGCGTGCTGCAATTGCCCGCCGGGTTCGTAAAGCATTTTGCCAAGCGGCATCGGCACCAAATCCAGGTGCGCGGACACGGCGTCGAACTCTGCCGCAGGCAGCGCGGCGAGCAGATGGTTTTGATTCGGACTGGAGAGCGAGGCAATCGCCATGTTTTATTAGATAGACAATTTAAAAAGCTTCACCACGGAGAACACGGAGAGCACGGAGAAAAGCGGTTTGTCTTCGCGTTTGATTTCTCCGTGCTCTCCGTGGTGATCATTTGGTTTCCCATCAATTTCTCGATGACCGACCACTAGCTCTTTGCCGTGAGTTCCACGCCGATGCCGCGGTAGCCGATGAACTGGGCCGACTGGTTGAACATCGGTTCGCCGCTTACCCGAAACTGTTGCCGCGAGCCGTTCGCATTGGCGCGGCTGAAGACAAAATCGAGGAAGGGTTGCCGGGCCGCAATTCTTTCCTGGAGCAGTTTCCGCTCCACCTCGTTCCAGCCCGACTCCCGAACATCGCTGCCTTCACTGTCCAGGGCGTCGACGCGAATGCCGAGCATTTCCAGGACCGGCCCTGAGACCTTGGTGGAGTTGCCGTTTGCGTCCTGCTCCCAATACCAGTCGGAAGCCAATTCGGTCAGAGCGCGAAAGCGGGCTTCGCTTTCGCGCAGTTCCGCGGTGCGATCCCGCACCATCTGCTCAAGCATCTTGTTGAACTTTCTTAGTTCCCGATAAAGCAGGCGCACTTCGAGCATGTTGCGGATGCGCACCTTGACCTCCAGGAGATCGAACGGCTTGCTGATGAAATCCCTCGCACCGGTCTGCAAGGCACGCAACTTGTGCCCGGGCTGAGCCGTGACGACAAGCACCGGAATGTAGCCTTCTTCTTCGCCGACCTTGAGACCCTCCATGACCTGAAAACCGTCCATGCCGGGCATCTGCAGATCGAGCAGGATCAGGTCGTAGGTGTGCTTTCGATGCAGCGCGCAGACCTCCTGCGGATCCATGGTCGACGAGACGCGGGTGTAACCGTCAGCCTGCAGCATTTGCTCCAGAAGAGTGACATTCGCCTCCTGGTCGTCGACGATCAGGATGCTGGCGCTGTGAATCTCGGATTCGGAAAGCATCATGCGAGTTCCTTTTTTCCGGCGGAGTCGGATGCCTTCAGTGCCATGTCCAGCGTATCCATGAACTGGTTGACCTTTATCGGCTTGGTGAGGTAGTCGAAGAAACCCGCCTTGAGAGCCTTCTGAATATCGTTCGGCACCGCGTTGGCGCTGAGCGCGATGATCGGAATATGCGCCGTGCTCGGGTCTGCGCGCAGGATTTTCATGGCTTCGAGCCCGTTGATGCCCGGCAGGTTGATGTCCATCAAAATCGCTGCCGGCTGATAGACGCGCGCGAACTCGATGCCGAGATTGCCATCCGCCGCGGACAGCAGCCGCAGGTCTTCCCGGCGCGCTATCAGTTGTTCGACCAGTTCAAGGTTGGCCGGATTGTCTTCGACATAGAGAACAGTGCGGCGCGGCGCACCATTTGACAATTGTGGCAACGACAGTGCCGCATGCTCGGCCTCATGGATCGCAAGCAATGGCGCGGTGGTCAGGCTCAACTCGAACCAGAATACGCTACCCGCCCCGACGATGCTGTCCGCGCCGATGCTACCGCCCATCAGTTCGACCAGTCGCTTGGTCACCACCAGGCCGATGCCAGTGCCTTCCTCCGCACTGGTTTCCTTGCCGAGGCGATTGAAGGGCTGAAAAAGCTGGAGCAACTGCTCCGCAGTCAGCCCTTTACCGGTGTCCCGGACATTGATGCGAATCGAACCGGGAGGGATAGGCTGGTAGTCCACCGTAACCGTGCCTTCCGGCTTGTTGTACTTGATGGCATTGAACAACAGATTGATCAGAACCTGTTTGACCCGCGTCCGGTCGGCGCTGACAAAATAGGGGAGCTCGAAATGCGGATACGTCATGACGATGCCGCGCTTCTGAGCCTGCGGATCAACCATGGCCCGGCACTCCAGCATGACCTCGGCCAGCGCGACCGGTTCGTGCGAAAGCGTTGCCTTGCCCGACTCGATCAACGCCAGATCGAGAATCTCGTTGATCAGTTCCAGCAAATACCATCCGGCCTTGAGAATATGTTCAAGGTTGCGCTGCTGGGCTGGCGTGGGCGTCTGTGTGCCGGATTCAATGAGCTGCGCGAAACCGAGAATCGCGTTGAGTGGCGTGCGCAATTCATGGCTCATGCTGGAAAGAAAATCCGATTTCGCGAGATTGGCTTTCTCCGCCAATGACTTCGCCGCCTCCAGTTCGGCGTTGCGATCCTGCAGGGCCTGGTCGAGCTGTGCACGCTCGGCTTCGACCCGCTTGCGCGCGGTGATGTCGCGGGCGGCGGCGAACACGCCGAGCACCCTGCCCTCCGTATCCTTGTAGACCGATGCGTTGTAGAGAACGTCGGTGAGTCGACCGTCCTCGTGACGGATGGTGAGCGGGTAGTCGGTGACCGAGCCTTTGGAGAATGCCTCCAAGTAACCCTCGCGGGCCTTGTCGGGCTCGGTGAAGTAGTTGGAGAAGTCGGTCCCGATAAGCTTCTCTCGTGGCACACCGGTCACCTTGACCGAGCCCGCATTGACGTCGGTAATCTTGCCCTCGGAACTGATGGTGACCAGTGGGTCCAGGCTGGCTTCGATCAGGCTCCGCGAATACTGTGACGCTTCGCGAAGCTTGTCATCGGCCTGCTTGCGCGCCGTATTGTCGGTACCGATCAGCAGATAACCGATGATGGCGTCCTGCGCATCGCGCAGCGCCGTAACCGAAACGACGGCCGGGAAGCGACTGCCGTCCTTGCGGATGTAGGTCAGCTCATAGATGTCCTCGATGCCGCGCGAGGCCTTGAAGACCAAGGCTTCGAAGCCCGGCGCAATCGGCGTGGACAGTTCGACGCTCAATGCCGCGGCGCGCGCGATGACTTCCTGCGGGTCGGAGATGTCGGCCGGCGTGATCCGGTTGAGGACATCGGCTGCCACATAACCCAGCATGCGTTCGGCGCCGACATTGAAGATCTGGATCACGCCCTTCGCGTCGGTGGCTATGGAAGAAAAATTCGCGCTGTTGAAAATCGCGTTCTGCAGGGCTCCGGTCATGAGCAAGGTTTCCTGGCGCTTCAATTCGGTGATGCCGCTCACCTCGGCGGAATTGCCGCCGGGAATGAGGGTGTTTCGTGCTTCAGACATGGTGGATTTCCGCTCAAGCATACATGGATCCGGAGGCTTGCCGGGACCGCGACAGAGAAGGAACTCCCTCACTTCTGATCAGGACTGCAAACATCGAGAAGCACACCCTGACCATGGTGCGCCTATTTGCCGATATCGGGGGGCTTTCCCAGGAATCACGATGCGCTGACCAATGACCTGGTCGGTCAGAGAATTTTGCGCCCCGAGATCACTCTGAGCAGCACCATGACGATGGCGATCACAATGAGAATATGGATGAAGCCGCCCATGGTGGTTGAAGTCACCAGGCCGAGGGCCCACAGGACGAGAAGGATCACGGCGATGGTGTAAAGCATGGGATGGCCTCTTTGCGGTTGAATGGATTCGGAATTCAGGCCCTTTGCGTGAGACGGCTTGCGCGGGTCGGGCCTGAGGAACATCTTGCCTTTTCGCAAGAACTGGCTTGAGTATCCATCCACGCGCCCGGTTCGTCCGTGCGGTAGAGCACATTCAAATGGCAGCCAGAATCGCCGTCCTGCCAGCGCCGACTTTTGAAGGCACAGCGCTGCGCCGCTTAAACCGGGGCCGCTTTGTAGCGTTGTGTTGGATAGCACACAGACGTGAATCCCGACAAACCTTAGTCTTTCTGCAGCGACACGATGCGTGTGCGATTCGCAAGACGGATCAATTCAGGCCCGGGTTCCAGAAGGTCAACCGAGATATGAGGTATTCATGGTGAACAAAGATCAAGTGCAAGGCGCCGCAAAAGACATCGGCGGCAAGATTCAGGAAGAAGTCGGGAAACTGGTGGGCAGCACCGAACAACAGAACAAAGGCCTGCTCAATCAGGCTGAAGGCAAAGTACAGCAACACTTCGGCAACCTGAAGGAAGTGGTCAAGGACATCAAGAAGATCTGAAGCACCACCCGACTCACCCAGTCGCCAGGCAACTCGGCGACGGGTGAAACGCGTTCGACATTCCACGCCACAGCGTTCACGACAACAAAAACCGGAACGCACGGCCGCATGCCCCAGAGGTTCCACAGCCAGGAAAGCACTGATCAAGTGCCTACCGTTCGGGCTGAGCTTGTCGAAGCCCTTGATTCGACTGGCTTGCGTTTCGACAGGCTCAACGCGAACGGACTTAATCAGCATTTCCCCAGGCGAGGATCTCCCGGTGTCGCCACACACAACGTGTATTCGCGGAAGTGAAATTCTGGAAATGACCAGGCAGGTTCAGCGGCACTGCAGTCAAAACCGTGCTCGCCTTGTGAGCGCTAGCGCACCGAGCAGTTTGTAGAAATCGACGATTCTGGCCTTGGTGCTTGACCAGGCTGCTACCACACAGGCACGGCGAATCCGGCATCAGACTCCAGGAGGCATCCATGAAACCCCAGGGAATTCAAAACTCATACTTGAAGCTGCAAGTGAGTGGCATTGCGGTAGTTCTGACATCAATCGGCATTATGGGCACCTTGATAATCGGGACCCCAAGCGTTGCCGCCGTAGCGCCAGCGCCGACTTCTTTCCTTGCCGCACAGGCTGACGAACCTATGCTGCGCCATCGTGAAAGATGTGAGCATTGCGCTGTCATCACATCAATACGGGAGTTTGAGCCGCTTGAGCAGGGAATTCAATCCGGTGCCGGAAGCAGAGCGGCGAAGACACCTGAAACGGCAGTGACGGCAAAAAGTGCGCTGCGCTACGAAGTCACGGTCCGCATGCGGGACGGATCGGCCCGCGTTATCGAGCAGGCGCAACCGGCCAATTGGGGAGTGAATGAACGCTTGATACTCATAGGCGGCGACTCCACCAGGAAAAAGTCCTGAGCGATCCCGGCGATGGCAAGCGAAGCTTGCGTGCGCTGACGAACAGACATCAGAGCTGTGGCGCCTGAAGATACTCATCACGATCCGGGTGTGCTGTTTTTTCCCCGGCACCGTCCCACCAAAGGAGTCCGAAATGAACATGGAACGCATCGAAGGCATGTGGCAACAGTTTGCCGGATGGATGAAGCAGACCTGGGGTGAGCGCATTGACGATCCGCTACGGGCCGCCGCGGGGCGACGTGAGCGGATCATCGGCAGATTGCAGCGGGAAAGCGGAATTGAGCGCGAACAATCGGTAAAGGCTTTGAAAGAATTCTGGCAGCAGAACCGTCACTGGAATCACTAGGAGATACCGAACATGTATACAAAATTTGTTCTTGGGCTGTTTGCGGTCGCGGCCTTCTTGCCGTTGCCATTTTCGGCGAGCCAGGCCTTTGCCCAGCAATCTGCATCATCGATCGCGCAGCCGAGAATTGACGGCTTCGATGCGGACCCAGTGGCAAAACCGGCACCGGGTCGCGAGTTGATGTTTACCCTCTACGGCAGTCCCGGCGGGGCTGCTGTTGTCCAGGTCAGCGGCGCAACGGGGATCGCCGCGCTGGTGGAAACCGACACAGGAATCTACGAAGGCAGCTACACCATTCGATGGCGCGACAAGATCACCGCCGCCAGCACGGCTACCGCAAACTTGCGCCTGGGCAACCAGGTCGCCAGCACCATCCTCGATGAACCGCTGATCGGCAACGCAAATACCCGACAAGGGAAGCACAACAATCGCAAGGTGGCGGCACCGAAAATCGACCGTTTCGATGTGGATGCCCCCGAACGTCTTGTCGCGGGAGAGGAGTTGATCCTGACCCTGACCGGCAGTCCGGGCGGCGCGGCAAGCGCCAGAATCGCCGGCGTCAAACGCAAGATCGCGCTGAATGAAATCAGGGCCGGCGTATACGAAGGCTTGTATACGATCCATCGTCGTGATGCGATCACGGACAGCACGGTGGTGACCGGCAATCTCCGTATCGGCGAGCGCGAAACCAGCGCACCGCTTGGCCACAAGCTCCAGGCGAGTCCCGGTCATCGGCAGCGCGTTCGGCAAGCGGCCCACGCATGTGCCGATTGCGGTGTGGTCGAGGCGATCAACCTGATCGAAGTCAAGGGCAAGGGAAGCTACCTCGGCATGATTGCTGGCGGCGTTGCCGGCGCCCTGCTGGGTGGCGAAGTCGGTCATGGCAAGGGCACAGCGGTGGCCGAGGTGATCGGTGCCGCGGGTGGCGCCTATGCCGGAAATGAAATCGAAAAGAGAATGAAGACGACCAGGCACTACGAGGTAGTCGTGCGTCTCGAAGCAGGTGCCACCAGGACCTTCAGTTATGAGGCGCAGCCCGGCTTTGCCGTCGGCACCAAGGTCAAGCTGGAAAACGACAGCATAAGAGCCATCTAAGCGGCATGCATGCCGGGCGTCAGGCGGGCGGTAACGCCCGGCTGACGCCTCTCCCTGTCCGGAACGGTGTCCACTTGACAAAGTGTTCACCGAGAAGACTCCAGAGAAGCTGTAGCCCACGGCAAGGCATTGCATTTTTCTGATTCAATCCTGGCCTGCGGCATGTCGTACCGGGTGAAGGTGGTGCAGAACGTCGAGCAGTTGTCACCAGTCGCCGAACTGCTGAGGGACTGCTTGCTGCGGTGTTGATATTGCCGCTTGTCGATCGCAACGTTTGCCCCACACCAAAAGTCGGCGCTGGCGATACGGCGGCTGTTCGGCCCTAACTGCCGTTGGCGCTACGCTGTTGATCGGTCAGCAGTGAATCGGTTTGCTGCCGCTCAGCCTGGAACAGTCCTGAACGGCAGCTTTCCGATTTTGGGGAATGCGAACTCCCGACACAAAGCAGACCGTTCAGGCTATAACGCGTTTAAGCGCTACCAAGTTTATCTCTTGAGGCGAGAACTGATGCCCATATCGCTGATCGGAACTGTCCACGCTGATTGTGGACGCGCCAACGTTGCGGAATTGAAGGCGATCCTAGATCGCCTTTCCCCCGACGTCATTTTTGCGGAAATTCCCGCCGCAAATCTTGCTAACTATCTCGACGGCTCTCACGGCAATCTCGAGTCCGCGGCCGTTTTGCACTATCGCAAGCGCTGTCCAGTCAACGTCGTACCTGTAGACCTGAATAAACCAAGTGACGAGTTCTTCAGAAATTCTGAGGAGATGTTTAATAGGGTCGAGAAGACGAGTGCCTGCTATCGCCGTCTGATGGACCAGCACAGCCTCGACACGCGAAATCACGGATTTCCTTACCTCAATAGCGACCGCTGCGCCCAAGCATGGGCAGACATCTACAACGAAGTGCTAGAAACAATCGAATGGATCGGCGACATCAGATTGCGACAGTTCTATGCTCACTGGAGCGATACAAATAGCTGCCGCGAGAGCGGAATGTTAGAGAGCATCAATACCTATTGCGTCTACCACGAACTCTCTCATGGAGTGCTTCTCGTTGGCGCTGCACATAGGAAAGCCATGGTGGAGAAAGCGTGGGAGCAACGAAGCACCGGTCCACCAGGAGTCTCATGGGATCTTGAGAGTTCTTGGGATTAGCTTGCGGGATGGGTCGCGAGGCGACTGTCTGTAGTCGCCGTGCCCGACGCAAAGCGTCGGGCACGAAAAACTCGGCGCTGGTGATACGGCACGAAAAACTCGGCGCTGGCGATACGGCGACTTGTCGGCCATTGCCGCCGTTCGCCGGAATCAGCGCGACAGAGGTGAATGACCGCAATGCAGCAATCCGCGGAATTCACACTACTGCCCAAAAGCCGATCATCGAACATCGGCCTGTAAGCGGACCAAGCGATCATTCCGCAGGTCAGTTGGACTACACATTGTCATGGCGAGAATGCAGGTTTGAATGCCGCATGCAACCATCCCTCACCACACAAAGCATTTGGATCCTTCGAACGAAAAGTAGAAGTGGTCGTCGCTACGTGTGGTCAAAACATACCGAGACGCGTTGCCACGGAAGTTCTGGATACCCCGGGCTTTGCTGTAGTAGTACTGAACAGTCTCCTGAGACTGGTGCCGCTTGGCGTAGTCCGAGATCACCACCAGCACCGGGCGGCATTCGTATTCGTCGAACAGTTTCTCGCACTTGCCATTCTCTCGTCCGTGATGCGGTGCTACTAGTACATCGACGCCTCTCATGAGGTTGGCAAACGGTTGGTAGCGGAGCAAGTTCTCGAACCCGTCCCGCTCCATGTCCCCTGTAAAGAGGAAGTTGAAGCCATGGATTGACAGGTGCGCTACGAGCGATAGGTTGTTCTCGGTGTCCCAGTGCGGCCATGGGTTCCAGAACCAGGACAGACTCAACCCAGGAATATTAGGCGGCGTTTGCTGCGTGCCCCTGTTTCGCCTCTCGGTCAGGCTATTCACGATGACACTGATGCCGGCACCCATGCCGTCTTCTGACTTAAGTTGCTCGATAGCCTCGGGAGGCACACTCGGGTTGCCAAGGATGCAGCCGACCGTTATCCCCTTTTCGACCATATTAGGCGCACCACTAACGTGGTCCTCGTCGAAGTTGGTAACGATGAGCAGATCCACGTGCTTGATGCCGCAACTTAGCAGTTGTGATGCCGGATACCAAGTCCCGCCCTGATAGTCCGCGCTGTGGCCGCAGTCGATAAGCACGTACTTGTTGCCCTGAGGCGTGGGCAGCGTCAACAACGAGCACGCGCCATGGTCCACGTTGAAAAACTGAAGCAGTCCGTCATTGATTTTGATACTCACGGCTTCTTCTCTGGCTCTTTAGCGAATGCGTAGGTTGTGAAGACCTCAAGAGCAAAGTGTCGGAAGAACTTTAGATAGCGAAGCGTCATTCCGAGACCAACGAAGAGGGCAATACGCGCCCACAGCAAGTGCTCTTCCGGACCCTTTGGCTGCAGGTAGGACCAGTAGAGAATGGCTGCATCCATCAGACCGACCAGGGCAGCGTTGCGGCAGAAACCATAAAGATTGAGGAAGTTGTCCATACGGGAAGAAACTGCCGGCGTAGCCCGACCTGCCGCATGCGCAGGCCAAAAAAGCGCCTCACCGGGCTTGTGGACACCAATTTTCTTCCCTTTCTCGAGTACGGCCTTCTGCGTTTCGGGGGGTAGGGGTTCAAAGTAGGCAGGCAGCAGCCGTTGCACCCACGGCCAAGCCTTTGGCTGCCCGAACAGAACGTTTCGCGGGTAACCAAGTAGCTTACCCACGAGGAACGTTTCGAAAAGCCATGACGAAACACTGGCGAGAAGTTGCCCTACCGTGTAAGCAACGGAGACCGCGACAACGGCTTGAACAAGAGTCCAACTGTCGCGCATCAATAGCTTGGTTTCAGCCGCCTGATCCACCGCGAAAAGTAGCATGAACCCGGCGCTCAGGTAGGCCCAAAAGTCATAGCTTGTAAAAGGAATCTTCTGGTCCATTCCGCCCCCCGTTGTTCAGTGACCGACATAGCTCTCCAGATCCCGCCGCCAACAACTTCAATCGGGCAGGCCAGCAACAAATTGTCCAGTTCGCTATGTATAGGCGATGAACATTTAGCAACCCACCTATGATGACTGTTGGCGCGCTCAAGCTAATGGTAACGTCATTTGGATGGCAGTGCCAGAGCGTTCACCAATAGCCTATTGATAAACGATTTCATGGGGATCGACTTGAAAACAGCGAAGAGCCTAGATGCACACCATTGGTCGGAATGGTAGATTCATCAACGAATTTGGCGGACTGCCGAAGTTCGATGTCGCGCATCTGGGTTATTCGATTCTCTTCATGGGACTAACCGATCGCTTTGGGTTAGGTCCGGGCGTCGGAATTGTTGGGAACCGGACGTTCGCAGTGAATTGGCTTCGACGGAAGGCAAACGGCCGCTTCGGCCGACAAGCCGCCGTCTCACCAGCGCCGACTTTTGGTATTGGTAAAAGGTCGTTGCGATCGACAAACGACAAAAACAAGCTCGAAGCAGTTAATCCTCCAGCAACTCGGCCACTGGAGAAAACACCTCAACGTGCTGCGCCACAACTTTCACAATCACGATGATCGGAACGCTCAGCAGCATGCCCCAGACGCCCCACAGCCAGGCCAGGAACAACAGCGAAACAAACACGGCCGCCGTGTTCATTTTGGCGATTCGCCCGGTCATCCAGGTCGCCACAAAATGACCGACCAGCGTGGCGATCAGCAATGAGGCACCGCCCACCAGCAACATCATCGAAATGGAATCGAATTGCATGAACGCGGCCATGCCGATAACCACCGCGGTGACTACCGGTCCCAGGTAGGGAATCAGATGGAGCAGGCCTGCGGCAACAGCCCAGGCTCCGGCATTTTCCAGACCGAAGCCGATCAGCGCGATCCAGGTCAGCAGCGCGACTAGCAGGTTGGTGACCAACAACATGAACATGTAGCCCTGAATCGACTCGTTGATGTCTTCGAGGATGCGCACGGTGATTTTCCTGTGCGACAGCGAGGGTCCCGCCAGGCGCACCAGCTTTCGCTTGTAGATGTCGCCGGACAGCAGCAGAAAGAAAGTCAGGAAGAACACCATGGTGGCCTGGCCGATCAGCGCAGCGGCGCTCATCGAATTGGCCCACAGAAAATTGCCAAGCCTGAAGCTGGGTGAGTCGATGACGACCCGGGTTGCCCGCTGTTTCGGTGGCGATGTCAGGCCTGTCGCCTCGCTGGTCGCCTTCTCGATCTCGCTTGCGGCGGTTTGCATTTTCTGCATCGTGCTGGTCTCGCCTCGACGCTGTTTGGCGACAACGGTCGACAGTTTGCTCACTGCTTCCGGCACTTGGTCGAGGATGGTCAGTATCTGCCCGCTCAGGGAGTTGGCGCCAAGGGCGATCGCGCAAAGGACGCCCACCATCACAAGGCTGGTCCCCGCGGCGCGGGGAATGCGGACTAGTTCGAGCCAGACCACAAGGCGATTCAGGGTGTAGGCGAAGAGGATACCCAGCAGCAGCGAGACAATAAAGCTTTGCGCCCACTTCAAGGCGACGACCGCGGCAACCGCGGCGAGGATAAACAGTGCCATGTCCCGTCCCGCTATGGGCTCCCGAACGACGCCGCTTGGCGCGAGGAACAAAGGCGCCTGATCGTCCGTTGGGGCTGCCGATTCAGCAGTTGCGATGTCTGTCATGCGCAGCTAGTTGCCTGTTGATGGTTGACGGGATCACGCTCAAGGAATCGAATCAAGCCCCGCAGACAGCGTTGGACCCC
>JAIPCF010000095.1 GCA_021738385.1 Sulfuritalea sp.
GGAAGCCAGCCGCTGTTAAGCGGCTAGAGCGTAACGCTCGTCGTTGGCAGTTAGTGCTTTCCAGATGTATTTACGAGGTACCTGGATCCTCGGTATGCCCTGCATGCTTTGTCACCCATGTCGAAGCCATGTCGCCCCCTGGGATGGTAAAAACGTGGTGCCAAATCTACGAATTGCAAGTGGGATTCTAGCGTCTTGTTGCGGCAATGCCGAGAATTTCTTTTGGCGATCCGGCAATTGCATCGGCTCCCCATGCTGCTGGGGGGCTTCCTTCTCCGAGATACCCCCATGCCGCGACGATGGTGGTCATTCCAGCGGCACGGCCAGAAATAATGTCACGCTCATCGTCACCTATATAGATGCAGTTCTCTGCCGCAACACCAATAAGTGCGCTGGCAAGTTGCATTGGATGCGCGTGGGGTTTGGCTCGCTGGGCGCTGTCACCACAAACGATACACGCCGAGCGCTGGCGAAGGCCGAGTTGTTGCATGAGTGGTATCGCAAAACGTTGTGACTTGTTGGTGACTATCCCCCAAGGTATACCTTGCTTCTCGAGTTCATCCAGATGCTGCCCAATACCTGAAAACAGGCGAGTGTCTATGCATAGGGCTTCCTGATAGATCGCTAGAAATCGTTGCAACAAGCCCGGGTACTCGTTGTCTTCCGGCGTTACGCCGAGACCGGCACCGATCATCCCGCGCGCTCCCGAAGACACGTGTGGTCGGAGTCTCTCCACTGGGAGCGGCTCCTGGCCTTGTTCGTATAACAACTGATTCATTGCCCCGCCCAGGTCAGGGGCCGTGTCAGCGAGCGTTCCGTCCAGATCGAAGAGGATCGCCTCAGGCATTGCTTTTCGCTCTGATAAGGTAATTTACATCGGTATCCGCCGATATCGAAGATTTGCGACTGAAGGGGTTATAGCGCATTCCGGCGATATCAAGAACTTCCAGCCCTGCGTCACGGCACAGGCGAGATAGTTCGGCTGGTTTCAAGAAGCGCGAGTAGTCATGAGTTCCGCGCGGTAGCAGATTGAGCACGTATTCGGCCCCCACTACGGCAAGTGCGTAGGCTTTGGCATTGCGGTTAATGGTCGATAGGAATACTTGACCTCCCGGTTTGACGAGTCGGGCGCAAGCTGTAATTGTGATTGCAGGATCGGGTACATGCTCCAGCATTTCGAGGCAAGTAACGACATCAAATTGTGACGGTGATTCTGCCGCCATGTCTTCAGCCGAAATCAGGCGATAGTTGATCGCGTGTCCGCTCTCATAGAGGTGCAAGCGAGCTACGCTCAGCGACTTCTCAGAGAGGTCAATGCCCGTAACGTTTGCCCCCAACGCCGCCATACCCTCGCTCAACAAGCCTCCTCCGCATCCTACATCGATAACTTGTTTGTCCCTGATTGTGGCGTGACCATCAATCCATGTCAGGCGGGCTGGATTGATGTCGTGCAAAGGTCTGAACTCCGAGTTTGGGTCCCACCAGCGATGGGCAATTTCCCCGAATTTATCGAGTTCGCTCTGATCTGCGTTCGAGTTATTGATCATTAGATTTTCACGTCAATTATGGATGCGGCAACAAATACGCTAAGACCTGGTTCAAGGATACCGTCTCCACTTAGCGGGACGGCAAATACAATAAAAAAAGCCCTGCAAAGCAGGGCTTTTTCTGAGTCACGCGAATCTATTACATCTTGGTGCCGATAACCTCGATTTCGACGCGACGATCAGGCTGCAGGCATGCAATGGTCTTCTTGCTCTTGCCGCCCTTGCACTGATCAGCTTTGGTAATTGGCTGCTTCTCTCCCTTGCCTTCAGTGTAGATGCGATTCGGTTCAACTCCTTTGCTTACCAGATAGGCCTTTACAGCATCAGCGCGCTTTTCGGAGAGCTTCTGGTTGTAGGCGTCGCTACCGAAGCGGTCGGCGTGACCGACGGCGATGATCACTTCAAGCTTGATTTTCTTGACGTCGCCAGCGAGCTTGTCGAGTTTGGCTGTACCGTCGCTACGCAGCGTTGCCTTGTCGAAATCAAACAGCGCATCAGCGGCGAGAGTTACTTTCTGTGCGGCGGGCTTGGGCATTGGTTTGGCGGCCATCGGCTTAGCCATCGGCTTAGCCATCGGCTTGGCCATTTCTTTCTTTACCAGATCTGGATCACACTCCGCTATGGCCATGGCCGGAGTCCAGTAACCGGTACGCCAGCAAAGGCCGCTACCGCTTTTGACGACGTTGGCGCGTCCGTCGATTGCGTAGCCAACAGAGCCTTTCAGATCTATTCCGGGAGTCTGCGCAAAGGCTGAGACGGATAGTCCAAGTAGCGTGGCGAGTAGTAGAGAAAGTTTGGCGTTTTTGATCATGTTTCCCCCTTGTTGGGTTTTTAAGTGTGAAACGGAATTCGGCAATTAATCGCTCTTCCGAACGCCTAAATGGCGTCAGGACGTTAAACGATTATGCCACAAACCTGCAATGTCTAGCAATTCTGAAACATTGATTTGCAAAGGATCGCCGTTGCACATTCTGAGATTTCCCGCAACCCAAGTATGGCTGACCTGCTCCCGCCCGGCAACATAAACCAAGTGTGAAGCAGGATCAAAACAGGGCTGAATCAGCCATTCGTCAAGGCGCACGGCGCATAGATCAGCGGCCTTGCCCGGAAGCAACGAGCCTATTCGTTCTTCAAGCCCCAGAGCTCGAGCGCCGCCAAGCGTAGCCGCGTGAAGAATTGCGTGTGCGTCAAGCGCTTCTGCGTTTTCGCTCTGTCCCTTCCCCAGCAGCGCAGCGTGGCGCATTTCCTGAAAAAGATCGAGGCGATTGTTTGACGCCGCACCATCCGTGCCAAGCCCGAAATTTATCCCATGAGCTTGTATTGACGCCATCGGCGGGATGCCGCTACCAAGTTTTAGATTTGATGTTGGGCAATGAGCCAAGTGGCAGGCTTCGTGCGCCAGCAGATCTATTTCGCTGGCGTCGAGATGTACGGCATGCACGGCAATCAGTTGAGGTCCGAGCAAGCCTAGACGATGTAGTCGTTCCAGCGGACGCACACCGTGCTGTTTGAGGCTCTCTTCTATTTCGTGCCGAGTCTCATGCAAATGCACATGAATTGGGATTTCCAACTGGGCGGAAAGGGTAGCAATCTGATTGAAAGTCTTGTCGGCCACTGTATAAGGCGCGTGAGGTGCGAGACAAAAGCTCACTAAAGGGTCTGCACCCAGGGCATCACGAGCGGCGAGTCCTTTGGCCAGGTAGTCACCCGCATCGGCGGCGTAAGCGGTGGGAAACTCGACTACGACAATCCCAAGTGCGGCGCGCATTCCGACTTGCCTGGCCGCCGTTGCGGCCGCGTCAGGAAAGAAGTACATATCGTTAAACGTGGTGACGCCTCCACGCAACATTTCGGCGCAGGCCAAAAGCGTGCCCGCTCGAACGAACTCAGGTCCCGCGTATTTGGATTCTGCCGGCCAGATGCGTTCGGATAACCAGCGCATCAGCGGCAAATCGTCTGCATAGCCACGCAGCAGGCTCATTGCCGCGTGTGTGTGCAAATTGACCAGTCCGGGCATCAGCACCTGACCGGGTAGGTCTAAAGTTTTCTTCGGGCGAAAATGCTGCAAGGCTTCATCATTTGGCAGCAGCGCATGAATATTTCCTCGATTTACTGCCAGAGCGTGCCCTGTCAGCGTTACTCCTGCCGGCTCAATCGGAATGATCCATTCAGGGCGGATCAGTAGATCGATGTCTTCGGTGATCGAGTGCGGAGCAAGAGGGGAATTCATGTTCTGATTCAACCAGATTTGGCGGGTTGGGACAAGCAGTCGAGCTGGGTTGGCGTGCTAAAATCGCTGGCTTTTACGCCATCACCCGCCGTCATTCGGCTGGGGCAAGCCTACATGACCTCGTTCGCCAAAGAAACCCTACCAATCAGTCTTGAAGAGGAGATGCGTCACTCGTATCTTGACTACGCCATGAGCGTGATCGTCGGGAGAGCTTTGCCGGATGTGAGAGATGGCCTGAAGCCCGTGCATCGCCGAGTTCTTTTCGCCATGCATGAGCTTTCCAACGACTGGAACAAGGCGTACAAAAAGTCTGCGCGTATCGTCGGCGATGTCATCGGTAAGTATCACCCGCATGGAGATACTGCGGTCTACGACACAATTGTTCGAATGGCGCAGGATTTTTCGCTGCGCTACATGCTGGTGGATGGTCAGGGTAACTTCGGTTCTGTTGACGGCGACAACGCGGCTGCAATGCGCTACACAGAAGTACGCATGGCGCGCATCGGACACGAACTGCTGATCGACATTGAAAAGGAAACTGTCGATTTCGGTCCCAACTATGACGGTTCGGAGCAGGAACCCCTGATTCTCCCTGCGCGTATCCCGAATCTTCTTATCAATGGATCATCGGGTATCGCCGTTGGCATGGCGACCAATATTCCACCGCACAACCTTAATGAAGTTGTGGATGCCTGCCTTTTGCTGCTGGGCAAGCCGGAAACCACGATAGACGAACTGATCGAGGTCATACCAGCCCCGGATTTCCCGACCGCCGGACTGATTTACGGTGTTACAGGCGTACGCGACGGCTATCACACGGGTCGTGGCCGTGTGATCATGCGCGCCCGAACGCATATCGAGGACTTGCCGCGCAGTGGGCGAGAGGCCATCGTGGTCGACGAACTGCCCTATCAGGTCAACAAAAAGACCTTGCAGGAAAAGATTGCCGAACTGGTCAACGAGAAAAAGATTGACGGCATTGCCCATATTCAGGATGAGTCAGATAAATCCGGCATGCGCTTGGTGATTGAGCTGAAGAAGGGGCAGGTGGCGGAGGTGGTGCTGAATCACCTCTACAAGCAGACGCAGTTGCAGGACACTTTTGGCATGAACATGGTGGCTTTGGTCGATGGACGTCCTCGTCTGCTTAACCTGAAGGATATGTTGCAGTGCTTCCTCGCTCATCGGCGCGAGGTCATCACACGGCGCACGGTGTTTGAACTGCGCAAGGCGCGTGAGCGCGGACACATACTTGAAGGTCTCGCAGTCGCGCTGTCAAACGTTGACGAGATCATCGCCCTGATCAAGGCGGCACAAACGCCGGCAGAAGCCAAGCGTGGATTGATGGCTCGCACCTGGCGCTCGGCAATGGTTGAAGGCATGCTGGAGCGCGCCTCGGCCGAGTCTTCGCGTCCGGAAGGTCTTGGCGCCGAGTTCGGTCTGTCCGATCAGGGGTATTTGTTGTCCGACGCACAGGCTCAAGCCATTCTGGAACTGCGTCTGCAGCGTCTGACCGGCCTTGAACAGGACAAGATCGTCGCGGAATACCGAGAGGTCATGGAACAGATCGCCGATCTGTTGGATATTCTGGCCAGTCCGGAACGCATCACCACGATCATTGGCGATGAGCTTGGCGCAGTAAAGGCACAGTTCGGCGACGCACGGCGTTCGGAAATCGTGTTGAGTACGGCTGACATCAATCTTGAAGATTTGATCGTTCGCGAGGACATGGTGGTCACCTTGTCTCATACAGGTTATGTCAAGCGTCAACCTCTTGCGGATTATCGTGCGCAACGCCGAGGAGGGCGTGGCAAGCAAGCGGCCGCCATAAAGGAAGACGATTTTGTCGATCGCCTGTTTGTTGCCAATACCCACGATTACATCCTGTGTTTCTCCAGTCGCGGAAGGGTCTATTGGCTCAAGGTCTATGAGACGCCCGAAGGCACGCGAAATTCACGCGGCAAGCCGATTGTCAATCTGTTCCCGCTCGAAGAAGGCGAGAAGATCACCGCGATTCTGCCGGTCAAGGAGTTCGACGAGGAGCACTTCATCTTCATGGCGACGGCCAAGGGAACCGTCAAAAAGACGCCGCTGACCAGTTTTTCCAATCCGCGCAAGGCCGGCATTATCGCTGTTGGCCTGGATGACGGTGATCACTTGATCGGAGTGGCCATCACCAATGGATTGTGCGACGTGATGCTGTTCTCCGATTCGGGCAAGTCAGTGCGTTTCGCCGAGCGCGACGTAAGGCCGATGGGCCGCGAGGCACGTGGCGTGCGCGGCATGATGCTGGAGGCGGATCAGCAGGTGATTTCGATGCTGGTGGCCGATAGCGAAAATTACTCGGTGCTGACAGCCACCGAGAATGGCTTCGGCAAGCGCACACCGATCGCCGAATACACACGTCATGGGCGTGGCACCAAGGGCATGATCGCGATCCAGACTTCCGAACGCAACGGCAAAGTGGTTGCCGCGGTACTTGCAGAACTTGGTGAAACCAGCGAGGAGATCATGCTGATCTCGACTGGCGGCGTATTGATCCGCACACGGGTGACTGACATTCGTGTCATGAGTCGATCCACTCAGGGTGTAACGCTGATTAATCTGGACGACGGTACTTATCTTGCCGGAGTCGAAAAAGTCATTGAAACCGAAGAATCCGAAGAATCCGAAGAACCAGACTTGGAGGCGTAAGACAGAACATGGCACGTTTATTCAATTTCAGCGCGGGCCCCGCCGCTTTACCTGAGGCGGTACTAAAGCAGGCCGCCGATGAATTGCTTGATTGGCACGGAAGCGGCCAGTCGGTGATGGAGATGAGTCACCGCGGCAAGGAGTACATGAGCATTCACGCTCAAGCCGAGGCCGATTTACGTGAATTGATGGGCATCCCCGCCAACTACAAAGTTCTCTTTTTGCAAGGTGGTGCAACCCTGCAATTCGAAATGATTCCGATCAATCTGCTCGCAGGCAAAGCCAGTGCGGACTATGTCCATACGGGCGAATGGGCCAAGAAAGCCATCAAGGCGGCCAAGGCTTTTGGCGCAGTGAATGTCGTCGCCAGTAGCGAGGACGGCAAGTTTGGCTACGCTCCGGCGCAGAAGGACTGGAAACTGGATAAGGAGGCAGCGTACGTCCATTACACTGCCAACGAGACCATTGGCGGAGTGGAGTTTCACTGGACGCCGGATACTGGAAGCGTACCGTTGGTCTGCGACATGTCTTCGAACATTCTTTCCAAGCCGGTGGATATCAGGAAGTACGGCCTGATTTATGCCGGCGCGCAAAAGAACATCGGCCCGGCCGGGTTGACCATCGTGATCATTCGCGAGGATTTGATCGGCAAGGGCGTGCCTGCACCGCAAACCATGCTCGACTACAAGACCCACGCTGAGAACGACTCGATGTACAACACGCCTCCCACCTATGGTATTTACATAGCGGGGCTGGTATTCCAGTGGCTCAAGCAGCAAGGTGGCTTGGCGGCAATTGAACAGCAGAATATCGCCAAGGCGAAGATGTTGTACGACTACCTCGACAACTCGAGTTTCTACGCCAATCCGGTACGCCCGGAAGATCGCTCGCGCATGAATGTGCCATTTACCTTGAAGGATTCGACACTGGATGAGGAATTCCTCAAGGGTGCCAAGGCCAAAGGCATGGTGCAACTCAAAGGCCATCGTTCGGTCGGCGGCATGCGTGCGTCGATCTACAACGCGATGCCGTTAGCCGGAGTTGCAGCCCTGGTTGAGTACATGAAGGAATTCGAGGCGAAAAATGCCTAACTCTCTCAATATTCTGATTCTCAACCAGATTTCCAGCAATGGCTTGAAGCGTCTGCCGACTGATCGCTACAAGGTCGGCAAAGATATCGCCAGTCCGGACGCCATCATGGTGCGCTCGGCCGACATGCACGCGATGGACATTCCGCAATCGGTGCGCGCCATCGGGCGCGCGGGGGCCGGCACCAACAATATTCCGGTCAAGGCAATGTCGGCGCGTGGTGTACCCGTATTCAATGCACCGGGCGCCAACGCAAATGCCGTCAAGGAACTGGTGGTTGCCGGCATGCTGCTGTCCGCTCGCAATATCGGCGGCGCGATGAAATTTGTTTCGGCGCTCGATCCGAATGATCCGGCAATGGAGAAGAAGGTCGAAGACGGCAAAAAAACGTTCGCCGGTTTCGAGTTGGCGGGGCATACGCTGGGCGTCATCGGACTGGGCAAGATTGGTTGTCTGGTAGCGGACGTGGCCATCAAGTTGGGCATGAACGTGCTTGGCTACGATCCGGAAATCACGGTCGAGGCAGCGTGGAGCTTGCCTTCGCAGGTAAAAAAGGCCAACAGCGTTGGTGAAGTGCTGAAAAGTGCCAACTTCATCTCGATGCACGTGCCACTGGTTGATGCCACACGCAAGATGATTAATGCGGAAATGCTCGCGCATGCCAAACATAGCGCTGTGTTGCTGAATTTTTCCCGCGAAGGTGTGGTGGATGAAGATGCCGTGTTGGCTGCACTGGATGGCAAGAAGCTTGCCGCCTACGTTTGCGATTTTCCCAGCCCGCGGGTGAATGCCCATCCGCATGTGATTGCCTTGCCGCACCTAGGTGCTTCCACGGGTGAGGCTGAAGAAAATTGCGCAGTGATGGTGGCTGACCAGCTACGCGAGTATCTGGAACATGGGAATGTGCAGAATGCGGTGAATTTTCCCAACGTCGCTATGCCGCGAGAATCGAAATTCCGTGTCGCCGTGGCCAATTCCAATGTGCCCAACATGTTGGGACAGATATCCACGGCAATGGCCCAGGCAGGCTTGAACATCCATAACATGATGAACAAGTCGAAAGGTGATGTCGCCTACACTCTGGTAGATGTGGATAGTGAAGTTCCCGACTCGGTGATTCAATCGATTGCGGGGATTGACGGCGTGCTTGCCGCGCGTTACTTGCCGCTCGAAGGCTGATGGCCGAAAAGGAAGACGAGCTCAACCGTCTGCGCGAGGGCATCGATCGCGCCGATGACGAAATGCTGCGCCTGCTTTCAGAGCGGGCGCAGTTCGCGCATCGCATCGGCGAAATAAAGCAGGGCAATATCTATCGGCCTGAACGTGAAGCGCAGGTGCTGCGTCGCCTGGTAGCGGCCAACCCGGGCCCTTTGCCCGACGCAGTGGTGCACAAGATATTTCGTGAAGTGATGTCAGCCTGCCTGGCGCTGGAACAGCCCTTGCACATCGCCTATTTTGGACCCGCAGGTACTTTCACTGAAAGCGCAGCCAATAAGCATTTTGGTTCGGCGCCCAACTTTTCACCCTTCGGCACCATTGACGAAGTGTTCCGCGCTGTTGAGTCCGGCAATGCTGATTACGGAGTGGTTCCGGTGGAGAATTCGACCGAAGGGGCCGTGAGTCGCAGCCTGGATCTGCTGCTGACTTCTCCGCTAAAAATCTGTGGTGAAGTGATGCTGCGCATCCAGCAGCATCTGCTATCCAAAGCAGAGTCGCTGCAAGGCGTGAAACGTCTTTACTCGCACGCGCAGTCGTTGGCGCAGTGCCATGAGTGGCTCAACCGAAATATGGCGAATCTGCCACGGGTGCCCGTGGCCAGCAACGCTGAAGCTGCGCGCATGGCGGCGGAAGATCCCGAATCCTGTGCAATTGCAGGGGAGAGCGCAGGTACACTATACGGACTCAAGCAACTGGCGTCGAACATCGAGGACGACTCTAACAACACTACTCGATTTCTGGTACTGGCTCGGCATGATGCCGGCCCATCAGGCCGCGACAAGACTTCGATGGTCTGTTCCGCACAGAACAAGCCGGGTGCCGTGCATGACCTGCTGACGCCGCTGGCCAATCATGGCGTTTCGATGAGCAAGTTTGAATCCAGACCTGCGCGTGGATTCGGTGGTAGCCGCTGGGAATACATCTTCTACATTGACGTAGAGGGACATCGGCAGGATGAGAAAGTAGCTGCCGCACTTGACGATCTACGCGGTCGGGCAGGGTTTATCAAGGTACTGGGCTCCTACCCGAACGCCGCACCCTGAGGCATGCATGACATTTGAAAAGATCGTCGTCTGCGGCGTCGGGCTGATAGGAGGTTCTTTCGCCCTGGCCCAAAAGTCGGCGCTGGCGACACGGCGAGTCGTCGGCCTGGGACGTAGTCGCGCGCCCCTTGAGCAGGCGCTCCAACTGGGTGTCATTGACCAGATCGCAAACAGTTGGCCGGACGCGCTGGACGGTGCTGACCTGGTGCTGCTGGGCATGCCGGTTGGGCAGATGCCGGAGGTGATGGCTGCGCTGGCGCCGCATCTCGGATCCAACACGCTGGTAACTGACGGCGGCAGCACCAAGGTCGACGTGGTGGCGGCTGCGCGCAGCGCCTTTGGTGACAAGATCGGACAGTTTGTGCCGGGCCATCCGATTGCTGGCGCCGAGCAAAGCGGGGTCGGCGCAGCGACCACGGATCTCTATCGCGGCAAACGTGTCGTGCTGACGCCGCTACCAGAAAACACAGAGGGTGCTATAGCTCGGGTGCGCAAGGCGTGGGAGTCGTGTGGCGCAAATGTTTCTGAACTCGCTCCAGAAGAACACGACCGGGTATTTGCAGCAGTGAGCCACCTACCGCACTTGCTGGCCTTTGCCCTGGTCCACGATCTTTCAAGTCGAGACAATGCCGATCAACTCTTCGGTTTTGCCGCGAGCGGATTTCGCGATTTCACCCGGATTGCCAGCAGTCATCCGGAAATGTGGCGCGACATCTGTGTGGCCAATCGTCATGCCCTGATGCAGGAGCTTGATGCCTATATGGTCGAGTTGATGCGTATTCGAGTGTTGCTTGCAGGAGGTGATGCAGCGGGGCTGGAAGCATTGTTTTTCGCGGCCCGTGCGCGACGCGACGCCTGGCTGGATTCGCTTCCGGCGACTGGCGAATAATGGAAGCTTTGACACTGCCGGGCTTGTCCCGGGCTGCCGGCAGTGTTCGTTTGCCGGGTTCCAAAAGCATATCCAATCGAGCATTGTTGCTGGCGTCGCTGGCTCAGGGATCCACGAAGATAATAGATCTGCTGGACTCGGATGACACGCGGGTGATGCTGGCGGCACTGGAAAAAGTCGGCGTTGGCATTACGGCGCTGGAAGGAGGCGCTTGGCGTATTGAGGGTTGCGGTGGCGCATTTCCTGTCAAGGATGCCGATCTTTTCATGGGCAACGCAGGTACAGCGATCCGCCCGCTGACCGCGACACTGGCATTGTCTGGCGGGCACTATCGGCTGTCTGGCGTGGCACGAATGCACGAGCGGCCGATTGGCGATCTGGTTGATGGTTTGCTGCAAATCGGCGCCGATGTGCGCTACGCGGAAGCAAGCGGTTTTCCTCCTCTGGCAATTCGTCCGGCACGCATAAAGCTTGATGCGCCGATCCAGTTGCGGGGCGATGTGTCTTCACAGTTTCTCACTGCGCTACTGATGGCTTTGCCGCTCACCGGTGAAGCAGTCGTAATCGAGATGACGACAGAACTCATCTCCCGGCCCTATATCGAAATCACGCTGAACCTGATGGCACGCTTCGGTGTCGAAGTGAAACATGAAGACTGGCAGCGCTTCATGATTGCTGGTGGCCAGAGTTATCAAAGTCCTGGCGTGCTGTACGTCGAAGGTGATGCATCGGCGGCATCCTATTTCCTGGCGGCGGGTGCCATCGGCGGCGGACCGGTGCGGGTAGAAGGTGTGGGCAGGAACAGTATTCAGGGGGATGTGCGTTTTGCCGATGCGCTTGAAAGCATGGGTGCAAATGTTACCTGGGGTGAGCAATTCATAGAGGTTTGCGCCCCTGCATCGGGAAAGCTGAAGGCATTTGATCTCGATCTCAATCACATTCCCGACGCCGCGATGACCTTGGCCGTAGCGGCGCTGTTTGCCGACGGCCCCTGTCGGCTGCGCAATATTGCTTCATGGCGAGTCAAGGAAACCGATCGCATCGCGGCGATGGCGACAGAATTGCGCAAGCTGGGTGCGGTGGTAGAGGAGGGGGCAGATTATCTTGCCGTTACCAGCCCTGGCCTTGCCTGCCGGGAACGCCGCTTCGCGGGCCGGCAAAGCGGAAGTCCTGGTACGCAGAGCGCCCCAGCGCAGAGTTTTCAGGTCGGCGTGGCGATCGACACCTATGATGATCACCGAATGGCGATGTGTTTTTCGTTGGCGGCTTTGGCAGGCGCGCCGGTGACCATCAACGATCCGCAGTGCGTCAACAAGACCTTCCCCGGCTACTTTGACGCCTTTGCCGAGATCACCGCGCCGGTTATCGCGATCGACGGTCCCTCCGCCTCGGGCAAGGGCACTGTGGCAGAGCGGGTTGCCGCAGCGAATGGCTATCACTATCTGGACAGTGGTTCGCTGTACCGACTGACAGCACTGGCAGCGACGCGCGCCGGTGTAGCGCTGGATGATGAAACGGGTGTGGCGGCGCTGGCGAGCAGCCTTCCGGCAAGTTTTGAAGCCGGCCGCATCTTGCTGGCGGACGAGGACGTCACCGATGCGATTCGCAGCGAAGAAATTTCAGCCGGCGCCTCGAAAGTCGCGGCATTGCCGGCAGTGCGGGCCGCGCTGCTGGCCCGGCAGCGAGCCTATCGCCGCTTTCCCGGACTGGTGGCGGATGGACGGGATATGGCTTCGGTGGTTTTTCCAGGGGCGGTGGTCAAGGTATTTCTTACCGCTTCGGCCGAGGCGCGTGCAGAAAGGCGCTTTAAACAGTTGATCGCAAAGGGGATGCCTGCTAACATGCACGCCCTTTTGCAGGATTTGCAGGACCGGGATGCCCGCGATGCCCAGCGTAGCGTGGCTCCTCTGCTGCAGTGCGACGATGCGGAGTTGGTGGATACCACTGAACTTGACATCGAAGCGGCGGTGGCGGCTGTGATGGAACTGATTCGGCCGACACATCAGGTAAATGGAAAGAAGTGAAAACGTTTTGAAACAAAGGTGTTGCGCGGGCCGCCCGGCCTGTCGTGACGAAGAGCAACCAACCCGTCACCGTGGTGACAAACATCCGTAAGGTCCCTAACTCAATGTCAACTGCAGCTATTGCCGAAGCTTCAACAGCTTCACCCATGGAGAGCTTTGCCGCTCTATTCGAGGAAAGCCTCCAGCGTCAGGAAATGCGTGCCGGTGAAGTTATCACCGCCGAAATTGTTCGCATCGATCAGAATTTTGTGGTCGTCAATGCGGGCCTAAAGTCCGAAAGCATGATTCCCCTCGAGGAGTTCCACAACGAAC